>CAJXOQ010000065.1 GCA_913057975.1 uncultured Marinobacter sp. | reverse complement strand
TTAATGATACGGCGACCACCGAGATCTACACCTCTCTATTCGTCGGAGCGTCAGATGTGTATAAGAGACAGGCATGAGCTTCGACGATTTCGACGAGCGCGGCCTGAACTTCAATGAATCCGCAGATGCCATTCGCGATGGCGACATCGACGCCGCGTTCTGGAGTGTTGGCCCGCCAACAAGTTCTATTGTCAGCCTTGCCACCACCCGTGACATTGCACTGATACCACTCTCCGAGAATGAAATCGCTAACGCCAGAGCAGAAGTGCCGGTGTTTGCGCCCTACAAGCTGCGTTCCGGTACCTACGAGGGTGTCGATACGGATATTTCAACGATTGGCATTCCCAACGTCCTTACCGTCAACAGCGCCATGTCGGAAGACCTTGCCTACAAAGTCACCAAGTTGCTCTTCGAAAAGGTGGAAGCTCTGAGGGCGATCCATCCGGCCGCTGACGACACCACCGTAGAGTTCAGTCTGGATTCCACGCCCATTCCCCTCCATCCGGGTGCCATTCGCTATTACGAGGAAATAGGGGCAGAAGTGCCGGAGGCACTGCGCCAGTAATCGGGAATCCGTCGTCATCATTCGTCGGTTCATGGTTTACAGGGCCTGTTGTCTGGCCGTGTCACTGCTGTGGGGATTATGGCCCACAGCAGTTAGCGCTCAGAGCAAAGCGGTCTGGCAACTGTCGGTGTCTGATACCAGCCAGACGTCGCTGGTTCAGCTCGGCCTGCCCGAGGGCGGGCGGTGGTGCCTGATCTGGAATCACTCGGTGCAGGGGTTTCCTGTGACGGACTGCTTTCGCATGGAAGCGGACCAGTTGATTCTGGACAGTAGCCACACACCGGACTTTGCCGCCGGCCTTGGCCATACCCGTGGTCGGGGCACACTGACGTCGGATGACGACCACGGCTACCGCATCGTCGATATGCAGGTACCCATACCTAATAATCGTCTCTCGCTGCGCGTTGGCGCCTTGTCGGTGAATCACCGCATTGAGGTGGATTCGCGCGTGGTGAGTCTAAGCCGTCTGGCCGCTGACAAACTCGTTGAGATTCGAGTACGGCCTGCAGAGGATAAAGGAAGCACGCTTCAATGAGTCAAGAAACGGCCATCTACCTGAAAACCAATGGCGCATGGCAGCCGACCAGAATGAGTGGGCCCAGGGCACTGCTCTGGCTGATCGCACTGATTGGTATCGGCCTATCGCTGTTTCAGCTATACAGCGCCGGTATTCAACCGCTGGGACTGTTCTATCAACGGGGCATTCACCTGGCGTTGGTGATGATGCTGTGCTTTCTGCTGTTCGGGCCCCGTCCTGGCCGACCGCGTGGCGCCATAACGGCGTTGATTGATACCGGCTTTTTGATAGCCTCGGGCGCATCCGGTTTCTATCTGGTCTGGTTTCTCGATGAGATTACCGGTCGGGCCGGGTTCTGGAACCAGACCGATATTGTTATGGCGTGGGTATGCACCATCACCTTGCTGGAGGCCAGCCGCCGGGCGGTAGGCACCGGGCTGACGGTGATCGGTGTGATTGCCATCCTCTACGCAATGAGTGGCCAGCGTGGGCCGCTGTCGGAGCTGGGGGAGTGGCTGCCGGGCATTCTCAACCATCGCGGCTACTCCCTCGACCGTATCGGTGCCCAGTTGTATCTGGGGCAGGAGGGTATTTTCGGCCTGCCGTTGGGCGTTGCTGCTACGTTCGTGTTCATCTTTGTGCTGTTCGGCGCCATGCTGGAAGTGACCGGCGCAGGCCGCTTCTTCATCGATCTGGCGTTTGCGGCCACTGGCCGTCAGCGCGGCGGCCCTGCTAAAGCCGCGGTTCTGGCATCGGCCAGCATGGGGTCCATCTCCGGTAGCGCCATCGCCAACGTGGTGACTACGGGCGCGTTTACGATTCCGCTGATGAAAAAACTGGGTTTTCGTCCGGCCCAGGCGGGCGGCATTGAAGCCGCAGCCAGTACCGGTGGCCAGATCATGCCGCCGCTGATGGGCGCCGGCGCTTTCCTGATTGCGGAATACACCCGTGTGCCGTACCTCGACATTGTAAAAGTCAGTGTGTTTCCGGCCCTGCTGTACTTCGCCACGGTGTACCTGCTCGTTCACATCTGTGCGGTGAAGCAGGGCATGAAGGGCCTGCCTTCCAGTGAACTCCCCCAGCTCCGGGAAGTGATGGCTTTCGGCTGGTACTTCCTGTTGCCGATCATCATGCTGGTGTACCTGCTGGTGATGGGCATCTCCCCCATGCGGGTCGGATTTTATGCCGTGGTCGGCATCATTGGTATCGCCGGGCTGAACGGCCTGTACCTTGCCTATAAACAGGGGCGGGCGGACAACCAGCTTGGAAAAGCCCTGACGCATGCGCTGCGTGAAGGCGTTGTAAAACTGCTGCAGGGCCTCGAACTTGGTGCCCGCAACGCGGTTCCCGTCAGCATTGCCTGCGCCATTGCCGGCATTGTGGTGGCGGTGGTCGGCCTGACCGGGCTGGGCCTCAAGTTCTCATCAATGATGATTGCATTCGCCGACGGCAACATTCTGATGGCGCTGTTCCTGGTAGTCATCGCCAGCCTGATTCTGGGCCTGGGGCTGCCGGTAACCGCCAGCTACATCGTACTGATCGTGCTGGTGGGGCCGGCGTTGACCAACGAGTTCGGTATCCCGCTGTTGGTCGCTCACCTGTTGGTGTTCTGGTACTCCCAGGATTCCAACGTCACGCCGCCTGTGGCGCTGGCGGCGTTCGCAGGGGCGGCGATCGCAGGCAGTAAAACCATGGAAACCAGCGTACAGGCCTGGAAGTTCGCCAAGGGCCTTTATCTCATTCCGCTGTTCATGGTGTTCAACCCTGTGATCATCGAAGGGGGGCCGTTACCGCTGGTTCTCTGGAACGGCTTCATCGCCATACTCGCCCTTGCGGCCTTTGCAGCGGCGCTTGAAGGCTTTCTGTTCACCCACATGAAACCCTGGATGCGACTGGCATTGAGTGGCGCGGTGATCGCAATCTTTTACCCAGACCTGCAGGTGGAAGTCGCGGGTGTGGTCGCGATGCTGGTACTGCTGGCCATGAATTACTGGCATCGACGTCGGGAACTGCATGGGGCCGGAGCCCCCGAAACAGAGGAGCAATCACAGTGAGATAGCGCGATTGGGGCTGTATTGATAAATGCAGTGATTAAAAAGTACCACGGTTTTCTTGACGACTGTTATATTGTAGGACAATAATGCAGTTAACAAGAAGCGATCGCCCAGATCGAAAGCAACAGCCGATGAGGGAAAACACGTGAGTACGAAACCATTGATCCTGAGCACCGAGTCCGCCCGCCGGAAAGTGCTGCTGACACTCAAGAAATACAGCTACCTGATCGCCATGCTGCCCCTGGCCCTGCCGCCCCTGTTGTTGGCGGCCGGGCAAGCCACCGGATGGGTCAACCTGTTCGCCTGGGGCGTGCCGGTGGTCGTCTTCGGCATCATCCCCATCCTCGACCTGCTGCTGGGCAAAGACGCCCTCAACCCGGACGAGGAAGCCGATACCCCACGCATGAACACCGAACTCTTCTACAAGTTCATCACCCTGGGCTGGGTTGCCGCCTTTGCGGTGTTGCTGGTGTGGAGCATGTTCGTGCTGGCGTCCGGCCTGTTCAATGTGGCCGGTGGCATCGGCTGGATCTTCTCCGTCGGCATCGTTGGCGGCCTGGGCATCAACGTTGCCCACGAACTCATCCACAAAGACGGCAAACTCGAAACCTGGGCCGGCGGCTTCCTGCTGTCACTGGTCAGCTACGCCGGCTTCAAAGTCGAACACCTGCGCGGCCACCATGTGCACGTCTCCACCCCGGAAGACGCCTCATCGTCGCGTTACAACCAGTCCCTCTACAACTTCCTGCCTCAGGCCTACGCCCGCAACTTCATCAACGCCTGGAAACTGGAAGCCAAGCGTCTCGAGAAAAAAGGCCATAGCGCCCTCAGCTGGCGCAACGAACTCATCTGGTGGTACAGCATCACCGCGCTGGCCTTCACGGCCTTCACCGTCGCCTTTGGCTGGCTCGGCGCCGCGTTCTTCCTCGGCCAGAGCTTCATCGCCCTCAACCTGCTGGAAATCGTCAACTACCTAGAACACTACGGCCTCCACCGCCGCAAACTCGAAAACGGTCGCTACGAACGCACCGGCCCGGAACACAGCTGGAACTCCAACTACTTCCTCACCAACGTCTTCCTGTTTCACCTCCAACGCCACAGCGACCACCACGCCTGGGCCAAACGCCGCTACCAGGTCCTCCGCCACCACGAAATAGCACCCCAACTCCCCGCCGGTTACGCCGCCATGGTGGTCCTGGCCATGATCCCGCCACTGTGGAAAAAGGTGATGAATCCGAGGGTGGAAGCCTATTACGAAGGCGAAGAGCACCAATTGGCGTGAGTTGAGTCGAGACAAATACAGGAGGTATACGCCTAAAGGCGTTATCTGAAGAGTACGATCGGTCAGTATGGGGGCTTTCTCGCCAGACCGTGCATTGCCAAGGATGGCAATGCCGAGCCCCCATGGACGGGTTCACGGCGTGTCTGGGGAGAAAGCCCCCATACTGGCCAGCCCCCCCCCAACCAGGCAATCAAAAGCAGCCCTTGAAATCTCCCCTTAACGCACGCAAGTATAATGGTTGAATCCTGAACCCATAAAAGGGAGCTCCCATGCCCAAACACTTCGAACAAGCCCCCGGCCTGCACGAAGCAACCGTCCCCGAAACCGAAGGCTACGTCTTCAACCAAACCATGATGCGCATCAAAGACCCCGAGCGCTCCATGGACTTCTACACCCGGGTAATGGGCATGCGCCTCATCAGAAAACTCGACTTCCCGGAAATGAAATTCACCCTCTACTTCCTCGCCTTCCTAGACGACCGCCAGGCCAACATGGTCCCCAACGACGACGCTTACCGCACCACCTTCATCTTTGGCCGCGAAGCCATGCTCGAACTGACCCACAACTGGGGCACCGAAAACGATGAAGAGTTTGGCTACCACAATGGCAACGACGATCCCCAAGGTTTTGGCCACATCGGCGTAGCTGTACCAGACGTTTACAGTGCCTGCGATCGCTTTGAAAAACTGGGCGTGGAGTTCGTCAAGAAGCCGGACGACGGCAAAATGAAGGGCCTGGCGTTCATCAAGGACCCGGACGGCTACTGGATCGAAATCCTGCAGCCGAACATGCTCGAAAAGCAGCGCCGGGTAGAAGAGGAAGAGTAAACCGCCTGACTCGGCGGTATCAGGCAGTGTCGGAGCGATTTCCGGCACTGCTGCGAGATGCCACGATCACCGCCGCCGTCAGAATCAACGCCCCGGCAATACCGATCACCCCCAGTTCCTCCCCCAGAATCACCCAGGCAAGCATGGCCACGAACAGCGGCTCCAGAGTCACGATAATGCTCGACAGAGTAGCCGGTGTTGTCTTCATGCCGCTGAAGAAACTCACATACCCCAGGCAGGTCGGCACAATACCGATGTAGGCCACCATCAGCCACTGCGAAAATTCCAGGCTTTGTAGCCCGTCAAAACCACCGCTCAGCGCAACCACAGGCAGCAGGATCAGCGCAGCGGTAAAAAAGCAGATGAACGCCGTGGTGAACACCGGTGTGCCGGTGGACGTGTGCCGGCTGGTAAGCGTGAACCCGGCATACACCAGCGCCGCCAGAACCGCCACCAGGATGCCACCCAGGCGAAGATGGCCTGCACTGTCCATGTCACTGATCACCAGCATCGCGGTGCCGGCAATAGCCGCGGCCAACGCCAGCATTGTCACCACGCCCGGTTTCTCGCCCAGCAGCGGCGCCGCCATGATGGCGACAAGCACGGGTGCCAGACACAGGGCAATGAGAGTGGCGATACCTGCGCCGGTCATATCCACGGCCAGCAGGTAGCTGCCCTGATAGACTGCCTGGAAGAAGCCCAGGGCCACAAGCGGAACGAGAGATTTACGGGTGAACTTTGGTGGAGAGGTTGCACTTCGAGCGAGCGCGCGCTGCTCCCTCAGCATCAGCCCAAAGAAGAAGGGTAAAGCGACCGCCAGGCGCAGGAAGCCCAGTGTCACTGCCTGCAGGTCGGAGCCGGAAAACAGGAATTTTGCCACGATACCCGTGGTCGCCCAGAGCAGGGCGGCCAGGGCAATCAGTAATGCGCCTCGGATCATTCAATAACCAGTACGATGAGTTCCTTGGGACCGTGAACACCGTAAGCGAGGGTCTGCTCGATATCAGCGGTCTTCGAAGGTCCGGAGACTAACAGCGCATTGGTTGGCATGCCAGCGGCCCAGTTCTGGGATTGCATGGCATCGTGGAACGTGGTGTACAACTCACTGGCCTTCAGGATCGCAATATGGATGGGCGGCACCAGGCTCATCAGCCGGGGTTCATCCGCCGTCGGCCAAAGAATCAGCGACCCGGTTTCGGCAATGCCGCCCCGGGTAGAGGTGATGCCGGCGTCCACCTCATTGAAAAGTGCTTCCTGCCAGCTTTCGATGGGCTCGTCGTACACCAGCAGTTGCGGCAGGTCCTCGCGGTTTTGGGTGGCACTTCTCAGGGCCTGGCCGATCTCATGTTCCTTGGCAATCAGCAGGGTCTGGGCGCCGCGACTCTGAAGGATTTCAGCCAACCGGTCAATCCAGCCGGATTCCGTGGTGCGATGCACTTCACCGTGAACTGACTCGATGGTCCGTTCGAACATGTCCAGTCGTTCAGCGGTGCTCCAGTCCGGACGATCAAGCACTGAAAAATCGCATTCCGGGGCCGTCAGTTCACCTCCGGTGCGGTTGCGCAGGCGCTGGAGAATGGCGTCTCTGGAACTCATTGGCCACGCTCCTTCATCCGTTCGTGCAGGGTTTTGGGCGCCAGTTTTGGCGCGGTGCGGTATTGCGTCCAGGCGCCAATCTTGCCTGGTTGCAGCTTGCGGAACCGCGCACCCAAGCTGGTGCCCAGGCGATAGAGGCCTGGTTTGGCGTGCATCCAGCTCCAGCCCTTCCAGATCATGGCTTCCACGCTACTGCGTTTGGCGCCATGGCCACGAACCTTGGCGGGGTGCAGCTTGTCACCGTCCACGGATTCCTGGCGCAGCCGCACCAGCAGGTCCGGAATCGGGATCTTAACGGGGCAGACTTCGCCGCAGGCGCCACACAGGCTTGAGGCCGTCGGCAGGTGACGGCCCTCATCAAGGCCCACCATATGCGGCATCAGAATCTTGCCGATGGGGCCGGGATAGGTGGTGCCATAGGTGTGGCCGCCCACCCGCGTATACACCGGGCAGTGGTTCATGCAGGCACCGCAACGGATGCAGCGCAGGGTGTCCAGCAGCTCGTCGTCCTGATAGATGGTGGAGCGGCCATTGTCCACCAGCACCACGTGAACCTCTTCCGGACCGTCCATCTCATTGGGCTTGCGAGGGCTGGAAATCATATTGAAGTAGGTGGTGATGTGCTGGCCGGTGGCGGAACGGGTCAACAACGCCAGCAGGGCAGTCACGTCTTCCAGGTTGGGCACCACCTTCTCGATGCCGGTCACGGCAATATGGCAGGGCGGTACGGTGGTGGTCATACGGCCATTGCCCTCGTTTTCCACCAGGCACAGGGTGCCGGTTTCCGCCACAGCGAAGTTAACGCCGGAAATGCCCACGTCGGCATTACGGAATTTTTCCCGCAACTGCAGCCGGGCATTCGCAGTCAAGTATTCCACGTCGTTGGAAAGGTCGGTGCCGGTTTTGTCGTGCAGCAGTTGGGAGATCTCGCCGGTGTTCTTGTGAATCGCCGGCATGATGATGTGCGAGGGTGTTTCTTCCGCCAGTTGCACAATGTACTCGCCAAGGTCGGACTCCAGCGCCTCGATGCCCTGTTCCTCAAGGTAATGGTTCAGTTCCATTTCCTCAGACACCATGGACTTGCCCTTGATCGCCGTCTTGGCGTCCCGCGCCACGCAGATATCGCGCACAATGCGGCAGGCTTCATCACCATCGGCGGCCCAATGCACGGTAATGCCGTTCTCGGTCAGCTTCTGTTCCAATTGCTCCAGCAAATCCGGCAGGTTGGCCAGGGCCCGCCCGCGGATATTGGCGCCCAGGTCTCGCAGGGTTTCCAGGTCCCAGCCCTCGAAGGCGGACTTGCGCTTGGTCATCAGGCCGTCCATCGCCTTGCGGAAGTTCTGGCGAACCTGCGGGTTGTGGATGGCCGCCCGGGCGCGAGGGTGGAATTCCTTTACATCAATGTGATGGGCGGAATGGTGTGAAGAGCCGTGTGCTGTCTCGCTCATGACTGTTCACCTCCACTGCTGGTGCGTTCCCAGAGGAAACTCAGAATGTGCTGGCCGGTCACCGGCTTCTGGTTTTTCTCAGCGTACCCGGCGATGTTCATCAGGCAGCCGCAGTCCGTGGTGACAAACTCTTTGGCGCCGGTGTCCACCAGGGTGTCCACTTTCTCGCTGACCATGGCCCCGGAAATTTCCGGATGCCGGACTGCGAAGGTACCGCCAAAGCCACAGCACTCCTCGGCCCGAACCTGTTCCACCAGGTTGACGTTTTTCAGCTGCCCCAGCAGTTTGGGGCCGACTTCCGCCACACCCATTTCACGGCGGGCGGAGCAGGAGGTGTGCATGGCTACGGTGGTGGGCTCACCCAGGTCATCCAGTTTGATGTGACAGACGTTTACCAGGAAGTCCGTCAGCTCCCACACCCGCCCGGCAATTTCAGCGGCCGCGACTTCATCGGAGGTGTCCTTGAACAGTGCCGGGTAATGCTTGCGCATCATGCCGCCACATGAGCCGGACGGCACCACAATCGGCCAGTCTTCCGGAAACAGCCCGAGTTGGGCGCGGGCGACTGCGCGGGCTTCGTCGTGATAGCCGGAGGTATAGGCGGGCTGGCCACAGCAGGTCTGGTCTTCGGGGTAGATGACCTGAATGCCTTCGCGTTCCAGCAACTGGATGCCGGCCACCCCTGCGTCGGGATAGAACATGTCGACCAGGCAGGTGCCGTAGAAATAGACTTTGGAAGGTTTGGCCGGGTAAACCTTGATGGGATCAACCATAGTGCCGTCGCTCGCGATTATTATTGTCTCTCTGAACCACAATAATAGGGCGATGCCCTGGCGGTTGCCAGGCGACTTTATGGGGAGTCTGCGTGCTCTGAAAACGGGTGGGATGATAGCGCGTGGCTTGGGAGAGGGCAGCGGCAGCCGGCCACTGCCCGGATAGCGTTATTCGACCGTCAGGCGCTCGGCGTTCTTTTCAACCGTGCGCTCGCCAATGCCCTTGACGTTGGTCAGGTCGCTGCTGGACTGGAAAGGACCATTGGCGTCACGATAGGCCACGATGGCTTCGGCCTTGCTCTGCCCGATGCCGTTGAGGGCAGCCAGGGTTTCAACGTTGGCGGTATTAATGTTGATGGTGGCGGGTTCAGCGTGGGCGAAACCGGTGAACAGGCTGAACAGAAGGACCATCATGGCGATAAAGGGGGTGCGTTTCATGCTTGCGTTGCTCCTGAGAGTGATTTTACGTGTCTGATTATTCGTCAGGACGTAAAAGCGGCGGAGCTGGTTGAATAGAAAAGACGGTAACCGGTGGGATGGGGAAGTGCACGGACAGGAACACATTCCCTATGCTCCTGAGCCCGTGGCTGACCCCATGCCTGATCCTTCAGGCTGCGCAACATCCTGTGCGCGTCTTCCCTGTTGTTCGTCCCTGCAGCCCTGATTCCCTGGGCAACTCCTGATCCCTGGAGTTATCTTCCCTGAGCCAGCTTTCCCTGCCAGCTTTTCATCCTTGACGTTGACCATTCTACATGGGAGCTATTCTCAAGAAATCGGACATTCGCTCCCTCATCTGTGCGATATCTCTTACAGTTTTGTAATCAAAGTGGCAGGTGAAAGTTGAACGTATGCTCATGCATTTAGTGAGGTTTTTCCGTTTATGGCGTGGGTGCACGATTAAAGGTCCTTGGCACCAGAGTTGAACATGCGGTTGCCCCGTTTTTTGACAGCGACAGGACGATAGGCGGCAAGGTAATAAAAATCGTCATAAAAACAAAGGGATATTTGATGAGTCCATTGAATTGTATTGCGGCGACTCTGGCGCATCGTAATAGTGCGCTTAGCCGGGTTGCGATTCATCGTGGTGCGTCAACGGTGGTCCCGGCACCCGATCAATGATCGATAAATGGAGTTTAAGTGACTGAAAAATAAGGCGTGATTTGCATTCTGGAACAGCTGATGCAGAGGGGTTGGTGCATTTTGGGGCAATAACACCAATCAATCCGAAAAGGATGCACAACATGACGATTAGAAAACACGTGAAACTGGGCCTGTCAGCGCTGGCTCTCTCAATGTCTCTTAACGCAGCGGCCGCCGAAGATCCCATTAAGGTCGGCATTCTCCACTCCCTCTCCGGCACCATGGCCATCAGTGAAACCGTGCTGAAAGACACCGTCGAAATGCTCATCGCCAAGCAGAATGCCGAAGGTGGTGTTCTGGGCCGTGAACTGGAAGCGGTTGTGGTTGACCCCGCGTCCAACTGGCCGCTGTTCGCCGAAAAGGCCCGTGAGCTTCTGGCTCAGGAAAAAGTGGATGTCATTTTCGGCAACTGGACCTCGGTTTCCCGTAAATCCGTCCTGCCGGTGGTTGAAGAACTCAACGGCCTGCTGTTCTACCCGGTTCAGTACGAAGGTGAAGAATCTTCCGAGAACGTTTTCTATACCGGTGCCGCTCCCAACCAGCAGGCCATTCCTGCGGTGGACTACCTGATGAACAACATCGGCGTTGAACGCTGGGTGCTGGCCGGTACCGACTACGTGTACCCGCGCACCACCAACAAAATCCTTGAGACTTACCTGATGGATCAGGGCGTTGCCAAGGAAGACATCATGATCAACTACACGCCTTTCGGTCACTCCGACTGGCAGAACATCGTGTCTGACATCAAGCGTTTCGGCTCTGCGGGTAAGAAGACCGCCGTGGTCTCCACCATCAACGGCGACGCCAATGTGCCGTTCTACCGTGAACTGGGTAACCAGGGCATCTCCGCTTCCGACATTCCGGTGGTGGCGTTTTCCGTGGGTGAGCAGGAGCTTTCCGGTATCGACACCGGCCCGCTGGTTGGACACCTGGCTGCCTGGAATTACTTCATGAGTGTGGACAGCGATGCCAACTACGACTTCATCGACCAGTGGATCGAGCACACCGGCAACGAAGAAGCCGTCACCAACGACCCGATGGAAGCCCACTATATCGGCTTCAACATGTACATCGAAGCGGTGAAGAAAGCAGGCACCACCGACGTGGACGCGGTTAAAGACGCCATCATCGGCGTGAGCGTACCGAACCTCACCGGTGGCTACGCCACCATGATGCCCAACCACCACATCACCAAGCCGGTGCTGATCGGTGAAATCCAGGACAACGGCCAGTTCTCCGTGGTCTGGGAAACCCCGTCTACCGTAGCTGGCGATGCCTGGTCTGACTTCCTGCCAGGTTCGCGTGACCTGATCGCCGACTGGCGCAAGCCGATGTTCTGCGGAAGTTTCAACACTGCAACCGGCAAGTGCGGCGCCTCCGCTGGAGAAATGGCGGCTGAAGAAGCCGAATAAGGCATAGCAGCCAACAGCGCAATACAGACAACCGGGAGCGGCGATGCTGCCCCGGTTGTCGCCCCCGCAACTCGCTTTCAACCGACAGGACACCATCATGAGCATCCTTCGATCGCTCACATTGCTGCTTATCGCCCTGGTTTCCGTGCTCTCGCTTCCGGCCTCCGCCCAGGAAGACGACCTCGGAAAGGCCTTGCTGAATAACCTTGCAGAAGCGCCCGCCAGCCGCGTTGAAGAGGCCATCAATGCCATCGTCAGCAGCGGTGATGAAAGAGCCAGGGGCTGGCTCGAAGCTTATGGCAACAACCGACTGAGCCGGATAGACGACACCGGCCAGGTCGTGATCGTACTGAACAACCGGGGCCGGGACTGGGAAATCGCCAACCCGCTGACCGGAGAGAACATGGGCGAAATGTCCCGCCGCGAGCTGGACCGGATCGCCATCAATAACCGGATACGGGGCCAGCTTGAGGGCATTCTTGCCATGCTGGACCTGAACGCCGCAGACCCTGACGTGCGTGAAGCCTCCGCACAGGACATGATGGGCAAAGTGGATGCTTCCCTGGTCGAGCCGCTGGAAGCGCAGCTGGAACGGGAAGAGAACGCCTCGGTGCGCAACCGCATCGAAGAGGCATTGGCCATTTACAGAGTGGGTGAGGGTAATCTTGAGGCCGTGGACGTACTGGCCGGCAGCCTTCATCCCCGTGCACGGGCCGCCCTGAACGAAGCCGTGCGCAGCGACAATCCGGCCCTGGCCGACAAGGCCGAACAGGCCCTGGCTTCCATCGAACAGAAACTGAAACTCAACCGCGCCGCCGAAACCCTCTATTTCGGCCTCAGCCTGGGTTCCGTGCTGGTACTGGCCGCGATCGGCCTGGCCATCACCTTCGGCGTGATGGGCGTCATCAATATGGCCCACGGCGAACTGATCATGCTGGGTGCCTACACCACCTGGGGCATGCAGCAACTGTTGCCGGGCCAGCCTGGCCTGGCACTGATTCTCTCGATTCCCGCCGGCTTCCTGGTGGCGGCCACCGCCGGCATCATCATCGAGCGCAGCGTAATCCAGTTCCTCAAGGGCCGACCGCTGGAAACTCTGCTGGCTACCTTTGGTATCAGCCTCATCCTGCAGCAGCTGGTGCGTACCGTGATCTCGCCCCAGAACCGCACCGTGGTGACACCGGAGTGGATGAGCGGCTCGCTGGTGATCAACGACGCGCTCTCCCTGACCCTGAACCGCCTCTATGTATTGGCGTTCGCACTGATCGTCTTCGCCGCGCTGATGATGATCATGCGCAAAACCCGCCTCGGCCTGGAGGTGCGTGCCGTCACCCAGAATCGCGCCATGGCACGCTCCATGGGCATTCGCGCCACCCGTGTGGACATCATGACGTTCGCCCTGGGCTCCGGCGTCGCCGGCCTGGCCGGTGTGGCGCTGTCCCAGCTCACCAACGTGGGCCCCAACCTGGGCCAGAACTACATCATCGACTCGTTCATGGTGGTGGTGTTTGGTGGCGTGGGCAACCTGTGGGGCACGCTCATCGCCGGGTTGTCGCTGGGCACCATTAACCAGCTGCTGGAACCCTGGGCCGGTGCCGTACTCGCGAAGATCATTGTGCTGGTCTTCATCATCCTGTTCATTCAAAAACGGCCGAAGGGGCTCTTCCCCCAGAAAGGCCGTGCGGCAGAAGGCTAAGTTATGTGGCTAACAAGACCCTTGCGTGAGCGATCCACGCAGATTTTCCTGGGCGTTCTGTTTGTAGCCCTGGCCATCGTGACTTTCCTTCACGTGGCTATGCCGGAAGACAGCGCCCTGTATGTTAGCGCCTACACCGTGACACTGCTGGGTAAATACCTGTGCTACGCCTTGCTCGCGGTGGCTGTGGATCTGGTGTGGGGGTACCTCGGTATCCTCAGCCTGGGCCATGGCGCCTTCTTTGCCATCGGCGGCTACGCCATGGGTATGTACCTGATGCGCCAGATCGGCGATCGCGGCACCTACGGCGACCCCATCCTGCCGGACTTCATGGTGTTCCTGAACTGGCAGGAACTGCCCTGGTACTGGCTCGGGTTCGATATGGCCTGGTTTGCCTTCATCATGGTGCTGCTGGCCCCGGGCCTGTTGGCGCTGGTGTTCGGCTTCCTTGCCTTCCGTTCTCGGGTCACCGGCGTGTACCTGTCCATCATCACCCAGGCGCTCACCTTTGCGCTGATGCTGGCGTTCTTCCGCAACGAGATGGGCTTTGGCGGCAACAACGGCCTCACCGACTTCAAAGACATCCTCGGCTTTAACCTGCGTACCGACGCCACCCGCCTCGGGCTGTTCATCGCCACCGGTATCGCCCTGGCCATTGGCTACGTGATTTGCCGGGGCATTGTGACCAGCAAGCTGGGCCGGGTGAGTGTGGCCTGCCGGGATGCCGAGGCCCGTACCCGCTTCCTGGGTTACCGGGTGGAGCGGGTTCAGCTGTTCGTGTTCGTGGTCTCCGCCATGCTGGCGGGTGTGGCTGGCGCCTTGTACGTGCCCCAGGTGGGCATCATCAACCCCAGCGAATTCTCGCCCTTGTTCTCCATTGAAGTGGTGGTCTGGGTCGCCCTCGGCGGCCGCGCAACCCTCTATGGCGCAGTGATCGGCGCGGTACTGGTGAACTACGCCAAAACCGTGTTCACCGGCGTGATGCCGGATGCCTGGCTGTTCGCCCTGGGTGGCCTGTTCGTGCTGGTCACCGTGTTCCTGCCCAAGGGCATCGCCGGCCTGCTGGCCAGCCGTCGCAAGGGCAAACAGGATGAAACAGACACCCCAACCGCCCCATCCACCACGGAGGCGACCGCATGAGCATTATCGAGGAGCTTTCCAACCGCGACCGGGTGTTCGAATTCCTGACCCCGGCGGTTTCCCCCGTGGACACCCGCCACGGGCCCATCCTTTACATGGAAGACGTCAACGTGAGCTTCGATGGCTTCCGGGCCATCAACAACCTCAACATGACCATCGACGACGGCGAACTGCGCTGCATCATCGGGCCGAACGGCGCGGGCAAAACCACCATGATGGACATCATCACCGGTAAAACCGCCCCGGACACCGGGTCGGTCTGGTTCGGCAGCCGTCACAACCTGCTGACCATGAACGAGCCGGAAATCGCCACCCTCGGCATCGGCCGCAAGTTCCAGAAGCCCACCGTGTTCGAAGCCTTAACGGTGTTCGAAAACCTCGAACTGGCCATGGCCACCGACAAGCGGGTGATCCCCACCTTGCGGGCGGCCATGAAAGCAGAATTCCGCGAGCGCATCGACGAAGTGCTGGAAACCATCGGTTTGCAGGAACTGCGAAACCAGCTGGCGGGCATCCTCTCCCACGGCCAGAAACAGTGGCTGGAAATCGGCATGCTGCTGATGCAGAAGCCGCGCCTGCTGCTGGTGGACGAACCCGTCGCCGGCATGACCGAACAGGAAATGGAACGCACCGCCGAACTGCTTACCAGCCTCGCCGGCAAGCAGTCGGTTGTGGTGGTGGAGCACGACATGGGCTTCGTGCGCTCCATCGCCCGCAAGGTCACCGTGTTGCACCAGGGCAGCGTGCTGGCGGAAGGCACCATGGACCAGGTCTCCAACGACCCGGAAGTGATCAAGGTGTATCTCGGGGAGGAGGAGGCGTAATGCTCAAGATCGAAAAACTGAACCAGTTCTACGGCGAAAGCCACACCCTGTGGGAGCTGGAACTGGACGTGCCCAAAGGCCAGTGCACCTGCGTGATGGGCCGCAACGGCGTGGGCAAAACCACCCTGATGAAATGCGTGATGGGGGAGGAAAACACCAGCAGCGGCAGCATCCAGTTTGATGGCGGCACCGAACTGACCAAGCAGAAACTGGAAGAGCGCTCCCGCCTGGGCATCGGCTACGTGCCCCAGGGCCGGCAGATATTTCCGTTGCTGACCGTGGAGGAAAACCTGCGCACCGGCCTGGCCGTGCGCAAGGACGGCAGCAAGAAAATCCCCGAGCGCATCTACGAGCTGTTTCCCGTGCTCAAGGAAATGAAAAACCGCCGTGGTGGCGACCTCTCTGGTGGCCAGCAGCAACAGCTCGCCATCGGCCGCGCCCTGGTGATCGAGCCTCAGTTACTGATCCTCGATGAACCCGGCGAAGGCATCCAGCCCAACATCGTGGCTCAGATCGGCGAGGTCATCCGCCGGCTGATCAAGGAAGACGGCCTGACGGTGTTGCTGGTGGAGCAGAAGCTGCCCTTCGCCCGAAAATACGCCGACCGCTTCGCCATCATGGACCGCGGCCGCCGCGTCGCCGAGGGCGAGATTGCCGAGCTGTCTGATGAACTCATCAAGAAGCACCTGACGGTATGACCGCCTACGAAGCCATCACTACCAATGAGGCCCACGACTCCGGCCACCGCTTCGACGCGGACCGGCGCTGGGCCGCCACCCTGGACCTGGCCTTCGACGCCAGGCAGGAGCAGGGCACGCACGTCACCCGCATGACCCGAACCCGGTTCAAAGGGCCGTTGCGGGTACAGCGGCCGTTCTACCCGGAAGGCAAAACCGGCTGCTGCCACGTGTACCTGCTGCACCCGCCTGGCGGGCTGGTCAGCGGCGATGCCCTGACTATCAACGTAACGGTTGGACGCGGCGCCCACGCCCTGGTGACCACCCCGGCGGCGGCAAAACTCTACAAAGCCGACCGCAACGGCGTCGCCTGGGCGCAGCACACACACCTTAAAGTGGCTAACGGCGGCATCCTCGAATACCTGCCCCAGGAAACTCTCGGCTTCAACGGCTCCCGGGGCGAGCAGACCACCACCATCGAACTGGAAACCGGCGCCAAATGCCTGGGCTGGGAAATCCTCGCCCTGGGCCGCCCGGCCAGCAACCTGCCGTTCGTCACCGGCCACATGGAGCAACGCTTCAGCCTGAGTATGAACGGCAAACCTCTGTGGCTGGAGCGCCAACTGTTGGACCCTACCCACGCTCGCTTCAACGGCAAATGGGGGCAGGGCGGCGCCACCGTTCAGGCCACCTTGTGGGTAGTCGGCCTGGAAGACGAAGCCGGCGCGATAGAAGCCATCCGGGAACAACTGCCGGCAGCCACCCACTGGGCGATTACTCGTCGGCGTGGTGTGGTGTTGTTGCGGTACCTGGGCAACGAACGAAACGAAGCATGGGATGTTTGTCAGCGGGCCTGGGAGGTTCTTCGGCCTATGTTGGCCGGCCGAGCTGCTGTTATCCCGAGAATATGGTTGACCTGATGGTTGGTGCGGGAACAGGGCGGGGCGAACCGTCCTTCCCTCCTGCCGAAGAACTCCAAAATACGAGGAGAACAAAAATGGAATTAACGCCAAGAGACAAAGACAAACTGCTCCTATTCACAGCAGCGCTGTTAGCAGAACGCCGCAAGGCCAAAGGCCTGAAACTGAACTACCCAGAAGCCATCGCCCTCATCAGCGCCGAAATCATGGAAGGCGCCCGCGAAGGCCGCACCGTGGCTGAAATGATGACCGCCGGCACCGAAATCCTCACCCGCGACGACGTCATGGAAGGCGTGGCCGACATGGTCGACGAAGTCCAGGTAGAAGCCACCTTCCCGGACGGCACCAAACTCGTCACCGTCCACAACCCCATAGTTTGAGGAGGCTGCCATGATCCCCGGCGAATACCAGCTTAAAGACGGCGACATCGAACTCTGCGAAGGCCGCCAGCGCATCACCATCGAAGTCGGCAACACCGGCGACCGCCCCATTCAGATTGGCTCCCACTACCACTTCGCCGAAGCCAACCCCGCGTTGGACTTCGACCGAGCTAAAGCCAGGGGCTACCGCCTAGACGTCGCCGCCGGCACCGCCATCCGCTTCGAACCCGGCCAAACGCGGGAAGTGACGTTAATACCCTTCGCCGGAAAACGCGAAATCTACGGTTTCCGCCAGGAAGTCATGGGGAAGTTGGATAAAAACTAATGATTCTGGGAGCGAGTGGGAATGACTTTCCAAAACTGTGCGGAGGCATGGATGCCGGAGCCCAAGCGCCCCATGGATGGGCTTGAGCGTGTTTTGGAAAGTCATTCCCACTTGCTCTTGCTCCCAAAGTTACAGAGAGGGATAGCATGAAAATCACAAGACAGGCTTATGCCGACATGTATGGCCCCACCACGGGTGACCGAGTCCGCCTGGGCAACACCGAACTGTGGATCCAGGTTGAAAGCGACGCCACCCACTACGGCGACGAAGTAAAATTCGGTGGCGGCAAAGTCATCCGCGATGGCATGGGCCAAAGCCAGCGGGCCGACGACACCGTCATGGACACCGTCATCACCAACGCCCTGATACTTGATTGGTGGGGCATCGTCAAAGCCGACGTCGGCCTGCAAAACGGCAGGATTGCCGCCATCGGCAAAGCCGGCAACCCAGACACCCAGCCAGACGTCACCATCGTCATCGGCCCCGGCACGGAAATCATCGCCGGTGAAGGCAAAATCCTCACGGCTGGCGGCATCGACGCCCACATCCACTTCATCTGCCCCCAGCAGATCGAAGAAGCCCTGATGAGTGGAATCACCACCATGCTCGGCGGCGGTACCGGCCCGGCGACTGGCAGCAATGCCACCACCTGCACCCCCGGCCCCTGGCACATCGGCAAAATGCTCCAGGCCGTCGACGACATGCCCATGAACATCGGCTTCCTCGGCAAAGGCAACGCCAGCCTGCCAGAGTCCCTCGAACTGCAGATCAAAGCCGGCGCCATGGGCCTCAAGCTCCATGAAGACTGGGGCACCACCCCGGCCAGCATCGACAACTGCCTCACCGTGGCGGACAAGTTCGACGTACAGATCGCCATCCACACCGACACCCTCAACGAATCCGGGTTTGTGGAAGACACACTCGCCGCGTTCAAAGGCCGGTGCATCCACACCTACCATACTGAAGGCGCCGGCGGCGGCCATGCCCCCGACATCATCACCGCCTGCTCCAAGGACTACGTACTGCCGTCCTCCACCAATCCCACACGGCCGTACACCGTCAACACCATCGACGAACACCTCGACATGCTGATGGTCTGCCACCACCTGGACCCCAACATCCCGGAAGACGTGGCCTTCGCCGATTCCCGCATTCGCCGCGAGACCATCGCCGCGGAAGACATCCTCCAGGACATGGGCGTGATCTCCATGATCGCCTCCGACTCCCAGGCCATGGGCCGGGTGGGGGAAGTGGTGTGCCGCACCTGGCAGACCGCCCACAAGATGAAAGTGCAGCGCGGCCTGCTGCCGGATGACGAACAACTGGGTGCCGACAACCTGCGCGCCAAACGCTACATCGCCAAGTACACCATCAACCCCGCCATCACCCACGGCATCGCGCACGAAGTGGGTTCCGTGGAAGTGGGCAAGCTGGCGGACCTGGTGCTGTGGGACCCGGCCTTCTTTGGCGTAAAGCCCGCGCTCATTGTGAAAGGCGGCATGATTGCAGCGGCCCCCATGGGCGACCCCAACGCCTCCATTCCCACGCCCCAGCCCGTGCACTACCGCATGATGTTCGGGGCGCTGGGCCGTGCCGCCAGTGCCACCCGCCTGAGCTTTGTCAGCCAGGCCGCACTGGATGCGGGCATTGGTAAGGAACTGGGGCTGAACAGCACCCTCGCGGCTTGTAAAAACGTGCGCAGCGTTCGCAAGGGCGACCTCAAACTCAACGACGCCTGCCCACACCTGACCGTGGACCCACAAACCTACGAAGTGCACGCCGATGGCGAACTGCTCACGTGCGAGCCCGCCACCGAACTGCCACTGGCGCAGCTATATCATCTTTTTTAAGGAGCCCGACATGCTTGAGCTGACACAAAGAATCGGCCCAGTGGAAACCAGCGAAATCCACGACCACCTAACGCTGCCCTTCGAACTGCGC
>CAJXOQ010000064.1 GCA_913057975.1 uncultured Marinobacter sp. | reverse complement strand
GCCCAGGGCGTGGAAGACAAAGCGTTCTACACTCATTTCATTGCCCACAAAAGTACCGGACTTGACGAGATGGAAACCCTGTCCGACGAACTCCGGGGGAAGACATTTACCTTCGGTTCCAAGGGGTCAACCTCCGGTCGCCTGATTCCGGAGTACTACATCCGCGAATCCTTTGATGACAGCCCCGACGACGTCTTCAGCCGTGTAGGCTTCAGTGGCAATCATACCCGCACCCTTCGTCTCGTAGAGGCGGGCACCTACGATGTTGGCGCGATCAACTTCTCAGTGTGGGACAAGGAAATGGAAAACGGCAACATTGATACCGACGCGGTGAAGGTCATCTGGACAACGCCGTCGTACCCGAACTATCAGTGGAGTGTTCGCGGCGATGTCAACGAGCAGTTCGGTGAAGGGTTCCAGAAACGGCTTCAGGAAGCCCTGCTTGCGATGGACGACCCTGAATTGCTTGAAAGCTTTCCCCGTAGTGGTTTCATCCCAGTCTCCAATGACGCTTACGAGCCGATCCGGGTAGTTGGAAAGCAGATCGGAATCATCGATTAATGTCGGGATTCGATCTATCCGGCCTGACGGCGTCTTTTGGTGGAGAGCGGGTGATTGGCCCGCTCTCCCTCAGTGTCAGGGAAGGAGAGCGCGTTGGCCTGGTGGGCCGCAGCGGCGCCGGCAAATCCACTCTGATCCGTCTTGTCTATGAGCAGGTGGAGCGCCTGGCAGCATTGGTCCCCCAGGACCTGGGACTGGTCAACGCGTTACCGGTATTCCACAACGTGTACATGGGCCGCCTCGATGCCCACGGCAACTGGTACAACATGGTTACCCTGGTTCGGCCATTTACCCGGGACAGCCGTGACGTCAAAAGCCTATTGTCGGAATTGGGGATGACCGAGAAAGCCTGGATGCCCACCGCATCGCTGTCCGGCGGACAGCGCCAGCGCGTGGCCATCGCCCGTGCCCTTTACCGGCAGTCAGGACTTTTGTTAGCGGACGAGCCTGTCTCTGCCCTGGATGGGCCGCTTGCCCACCAGGTTATGGCGTTATTGAGAGAGCGCTTCAAGACCAGCGTTATCGCACTCCATGATGTCGAGCTCGCACTGGAATACTGCACCCGTATCGTGGGCATCCAGGACGGGCAGATCGCGCTGGACGAGCCGAGCGAAAAGCTCACACCGGCCGACATTGCGCCACTCTACTGACTCAACCGGCCCAGATTCCACTCCTATGCTGTCTTCGCCAACCGTCAAAACCAGCCTGATCTTTATAGCCATCGCCCTGGTAGGCCTGGTGTTTGCCGATATCGCTATCACGGCAGCCAACCCCTGGAAAGATCTTGGCCGGTTCTTCCTGGGCGTGATAACACCGGATTTTTTCAGTACCGAAGGGCTGGCAACCGCCCTGCTTCGGACGGTTGCCTTTGCCTTCGTTGGCGTCGCTCTCGGCAGTATCAGCGGCTTTCTTCTGGCACTTGTTTATCGCTGGCTACCCGTCAGAATCCTGTGCGCGTTTGTGCGGGCAATACACGAGCTTTTCTGGGCGCTTATTTTCCTGCAATTTTTCGGCTTCCATCCGCTGACAGGCGTTCTAGCGATCGCTATCCCCTACGCCGGTATTTTCGCCAAGGTCTATTCGGAGATCCTGGAAGAAGCCGACCCCGAGCCCGGTCGCCTGTTACCGCCCCGTACGGGCGTTGTTTCGGCCTTCCTGTACACCAAAATACCGGATTGCTGGGTGCAACTGCGAACCTACACCGCGTACCGGCTGGAATGCGGCTTGCGCTCCAGTGCCATCCTTGGCTTTGTCGGCTTGCCAACCCTCGGCTTCTACCTCGAATCGGCCTTTTCACAAGGCCACTATTCCGACGCCGGCGCCATGCTGATCCTTTTCTATGTGCTGATAGCCACCATGCCGCTCTGGGTAAAGCCGAAGCTGCTGCCCGTTTATATCGTTGGCGCTCCGTTTTTTCTTGGCGAAGGTCTCCCGATTGTCTGGAGCAACGTCGGTCGGTTTTTCACCCAGGACATCGTGCCGTCGCCACTGCGCGGTGAAGAAGGCTGGGGCGGCATGGGCGCGTGGCTGGGGGACATGTTTGTCAATCAGGCCATGCCGGGCATCTGGAACACGGTGATCCTCACCCAGGTGGCCCTGGTTGCAACCGGGATCATTGCACTGCTGGCCTTCCCGTTGATTTCCACTCACTTCGGAGGGCCAGTGCGCCGCACGTCCGGGCATGTCTTCCTGGTGATCATGCGTTCCACGCCGGAATACATCCTGGCGTATATCCTTTTGCAACTGTGGGGACCGTCCATGTTGCCTGCTGTCGTCGCGTTGGCGTTGCACAATGGGGGCATCATCGGCCATCTGATTGGCCGGCAGTCCAGCACCATCCGGTTACGCCCGGATGCGCCGAATGGTCTTAATCGATATACCTATGAACTGGTGCCCAGGGTCTATCGTTCGTTCCTGGCGTTCCTGTTCTACCGCTGGGAGATCATCATGCGGGAGACTGCCATCCTCGGCATACTGGGCATCTACACCCTGGGTTTCTATGTCGACAGCGCCATCCAGAACATCCAGTTTGATCGCGCGATGGTGCTGATCCTGATCACCGCATCCCTGAATATCGGTGTCGATATATTAGGCCGCTTTATCCGCAGGAAACTCGCCCTGCAGACCATGCCCACCTGCTAGCTGCCTACCGCGTCACAGTTCCGCGGATTCCCGCCGCTTTTGGCCTTGCTTCCCTTCGTGCTCAGGATGCATTTGGTTACACTTTGGATAACGAATGTAACAATCTCCACCGGAACACCGCTCAGCCAGGATTTGAACAGGGTTTGAGCAAGAGGGAACACCTATGATTGGCAGCTTTATTATGCTGTTCGAAGTCGGGCTGATTGCGCTGCTGCTTTTACTGTTCTTTCGCATGCTTACACTGGTCCGAAACGATCCGTTCGTGCCGGCGTCCGTGGTGACAATGGTGGCTGGACACCCACAGTCGGCCCAGCCTCCACTACCAGAGGCTCAAAAGAAACGCTCCGTTGCTGCTCCGCAACCATCCCACACAGCCCCCTCAGACACGTGTGGACTGATCACCCAACTGCATATCCTGCTCAGCCTTCAGGACAGGGATTGCCGGGAACATGGGCTAGTTCTGGAAACAGCGCCCCTTGCGGTTCGGGAATATGCCGTCGTCTGGTTGTACGGTGCTGCCTGCGCCCTGTGTGACAAGCCGCAGCGGCATTCAGATGCGCTGCTTGACCTGGTCAGCAAGCTGGCCAGCCGAAAAATCGGCATACGGCAACCCGAAGCGGTCCAGGCGCTATCGACGATGACAGGTAGTTCGACCTTGTTGGCCTTTTTTAGAAGTGGTGTAAACGGTGCAGAGCACTGGAGCGGGCATCGCTATGTTCCGCAGGAACACAGCCTCTACTCAACGGTTACGTCGAACGCCTTTATCTAACGCTTAAAGGAGTGCCCGCTCAACTGCGGGCTTTTGGGCGGGTAGCGGGCTCTTCCAGCGTCCAGTCGACGCCAAGGTTTACGGCGTCTGCGGTATCGGGCTTATCGACAGGGCTCCCTGCCACCTCTGGCCGGGAAAAGCACCCGTCGTCCAGACGTTCCATAGTCTCCACATCCACGGAACGCACCACGTAGCTGTTGCCATTGCTTGTCACTCTGGCCCGGTGGCTAAGCCCAAAGATGAACCGGCAATAATCCAGTTTGAGTTGAAGCAGATCCTGTTCCGCCTTCTGGATTTTCCTTAACAGGACTTTGTGTACGCTATCGCCATAATCCATATGCGCTTCCCTGGACGATGTATGGTGGTCTGCTGATTTTACACAATCCTGACACACTGTCATCCCATCGTCAGACGCGGCCCTTGGCTACAAACGTCAGTTTTACGGGCATCACGAAGGCGTGATCTATCCCGGCCTGAAGGTCGATCCGCCAGGTCATGCTTGGGTCCGTGGTGCAGAAAGGTGCGGTAAACCGTGCTTCCCAAAGCTGGCCCTCACCATCGGGCGACATCCCCGCCTTGGTCATGGGAACGGGATACTCCCCCAGGTACATGGACTCGCCCCGCAGCACGGCGAGCATCCGGGGCTGATTCCCGTCGGTCTTTACCGTTAGATGGTATTCCGTGCCCTGGGCCTGAACACCGCTTTTTTGCAACCGCGCATGCCAGCTTTTGCCCTTTTGTGCCCAGTGGCACGTAGCATTGAGGAGATCGCACTTAACCGTGCCCTGATCGGCCTCGGCGGTATCTTCAGACATCAGCCAACGCGGGCCCAAAATGCCCAGCGCGACGACGCCGGCAATAGCAAGCACAGCAACAAGCGCTCTCAACACATCCACTCCTCCACAATTAAGCGGGCATTATGGGGATAATCGCTAACAAGGCAAAGCTTTCTAAATCATCACCGGTCATGAGAAAATACCGCGCTTTGATCCACCACCAACAGGACAAGCCAGTGCAACCGGACATCTCCGTCAAGCACCTCAACAAAGTCTATGCGGATGGTTTCAGGGCCCTCAACGACATCAACCTCGACATCGAGCGGGGAGAAATCTTCGCCCTGCTCGGCCCTAACGGCGCCGGCAAGACCACACTGATCAGCATTATCTGTGGCATTGTGAACCTCTCCGATGGCGAAGTGAAAGCCGCCGGCTATGACATCGTGAAGGATTATCGCAAAGCCCGTGAGAGCATTGGCCTGGTGCCCCAGGAGCTTAATACCGACGCCTTCGAGACCGTCTGGGACGCTGTCTCCTTCAGCCGGGGCCTGTTCGGCAAAGCGCCCGCCCCGGATCACATCGAGAAAGTCCTGAAAGACCTGTCGTTATGGGACAAGCGCAACAACCGCATCATGTCCCTGTCAGGCGGCATGAAGCGTCGCGTGATGATTGCCAAGGCGCTATCCCATGAGCCCCGCATCCTTTTCCTCGACGAGCCCACCGCCGGTGTAGACGTGGAGCTGCGCCGGGACATGTGGGAAATGGTGCGCAAGCTGCGGGAAAACGGCGTCACCATCATCCTCACCACCCACTACATCGAAGAAGCGGAGGAGATGGCCGACCGCATCGGCGTTATCCGCCAAGGCGAGATCATCCTGGTTGAGGACAAGTCCCGGCTAATGAGCAAGCTGGGCAAGAAAGAGCTTCGCCTGCACCTGCAGAACCCGCTCGAGAAAATCCCCGGTACACTCACGCTGGAGCCGGTGGACCTGTCAGACGACGGCTACGAGTTGATCTACACCTTCGACTCCCAGCAGGAACAGGCAGGCGTAGCACGGCTGCTGCGAACGCTGGGCGAACTGGGCATCGAATACCGGGATCTCCAGACCAGGGAAAGCTCCCTGGAAGAGATTTTTGTTGGCCTGGTGCATGAATAAAACCAACCGGTATGCGGGAGTAACACAATGAACCTTTACGGTGTCCGAGCAATCTACAACTTTGAAATGGCCCGCATGCGCCGCACCCTGATGCAGAGTGTCGCCTCGCCGGTAATCTCCACCTCTCTGTACTTCGTGGTGTTTGGCTCCGCCATTGGCAGCCGCATGGGCGACATCGACAACATCAGCTACGGTGCCTACATCATTCCTGGCCTGGTGATGCTGTCGCTGCTGATGCAGAGCATTTCCAATGCCTCGTTTGGTATCTACATGCCGAAGTTCTCCGGCACGATTTACGAGCTCCTGTCGGCACCGGTCTCCTATCTGGAGGTCGTTCTCGGCTACGTCGGTGCCGCCGCCACCAAGTCCGTCATACTTGGCGTCATCATATTGATTACCGCCAAACTGTTTGTGGACTACGACGTGCTGCACCCCTTCTGGATGTTCGCCTTCCTGGTGCTTACCTCCATCACCTTCAGCTTGTTCGGTTTCATCATCGGCATCTGGGCGGACGGGTTTGAAAAGCTGCAGATTGTCCCGCTGATGATCGTCACACCGCTGGTGTTCCTCGGGGGAACGTTCTATTCCATCGAAATGCTGCCGGAGATCTGGCAAACCATCAGCCTGTTCAACCCTGTGGTGTACTTGATCAGCGGCTTCCGCTGGGCATTCTACGGCGTGTCTGACGTGCATGTCGGTATCAGCGGGGGCATGACACTGCTGTTCCTGACGGCGTGCATGGTCGCGGTGTGGTGGATCTTCAAGACCGGCTACCGGCTGCGTTCGTGAGAGCCCTGCTGGTTTGCCTGGCGCTGCTGTTCTCCGGTTGCCTGGCAGCACTTCCGGACAATGACGACCTGCCGGTGGAGAAGGCATGCCTGATCTCTGCCGGCCAGGCGGTGCCCATTACCGTTGAAGTGGCGCGCACGCCAGCCGAACGCAGCCGCGGGCTGATGGACAGGGAGAGGCTGGCTCCAAACGCCGGTATGCTGTTCGTCTATAACAACCAGCGCCGTGCCGACCACGGCTTCTGGATGTACCGCACGCTGATACCACTGGATATTGCCTATCTGGACCGTGACGGCACCATAGGTGCCATTCACCCTATGGCGCCCTGCCCGTCGGACCAGGGCCGGGACTGCCCAACCTATGAAGCCGGCGTTCCGTTTTATCGAGCCCTGGAAATGAACCTGGGTTATTTCGAAAGCCGGGGAATTGGCGTGGGAGATCGACTCTCCCTGAAACCATCAGACTGCCGTTAGCCGCCCTACTCGTCTTTCCATTCCGGTTTGCGCTTGTCCAGAAACGCGCAGATGCCTTCGTGGGCGTCGGCCGCCTGCAGGTTCTTTGCCATCACTTCCGACGTAAAGTCGTAGGCCTCGGCCAGCCCCATCTCCAGTTGTTGATAGAACGCCTCCTTGCCAATCTTCAGGGTATGGCCGGATTTGCCGGCGATGGTGGTGGCCAGGCGGTAGACAGTTTCGTCAAGAACCTGCTCATCCACCACCCGGTTCACCAGACCGATCTGCTCAGCCTTCAATGCTCCGACCATCTCGCCGGTTAACAGCATTTCCATGGCCTGCTTGCGGGATACGTTTCGGGACAACGCCACCATGGGCGTGGAGCAAAACAGGCCGATGTTCACACCGGGCGTGGCAAAACGCGCCGTATCAGCCGCTACCGCAAGGTCGCAACTGGCCACCAGCTGGCAACCGGCCGCGGTCGCCACGCCAGCCACACGGGCAATCACCGGTTTCGGCAGGTTCACAATCTGCTGCATTACTTTGCTGCACTGATTGAACAGTCTCAGCTGGAACTCATGGCTGTCGAGTTGGTCGCGGATTTCCCGCAGGTCATGCCCGGCGCAGAACACCTGCCCTGCGGCCGCAATCACCACCACCCGCGTGTCCACGTCATCCGCAACAGATTCCAGTTCGGCGGAAAGTGCTTCCAGCATGGCCATGGACAGGCTGTTGCGGCGCTCCGGCTGGTTCAGCGTGAGCGTGGTGATTCCGTTTTCGGAGTATTTCTTTACCAACAGTTCGGTTTGCTCAGTCATCATCCCCCCTACTTCGTTTTCCTGATGTATCCTTTATCCCATGAGAGATACAAAGAAACAACGCCGGGAACTGGAAAAGCAACTCACCGAAGCCTCCTCCTACAAGCACTGGCTCGCCACCGCCACAAACCTGGATGAACTGGAGGGAACGCTGGCGTGGCGGGAAGAGGATGGCTGCGAACTGCTCCACGAAGCCCTGATTCGGGACCACATCACGGCCATGAAACGCTGTCGCGACCAGGGCGATACCCGGGCGCTGACACGGGTTCTGCAGGAAAGCCTTTATCGCCACCTGGGTGAGATTGGCAACCCTGACCTCTACGCCATCGCCTGGAGCGGCACCAAAGTCCTGGTCAGCGAGTTCCTTGATGAAGTGGAACGTTCCATGAACTTCATCTGCGACAACCCCATGCCGGGCGTATCTGACCAGCAAAAGCTGCGCCTGTTCCGGGATGCGGAGCGAGTGTATGGCCGCCCGGCCCTTATGTTGAGTGGTGGCGCCGCCTTCGGCATCTATCATATTGGTGTCACCCGCGCACTCTGGCAGGAAGGACTGCTTCCCGACGTGATTGCCGGCTCCAGCATGGGGGCGATTGTCGCCGGCGCCATCTGTACCCGTAACAATCGCGAGCTCGAACGCTTTTTCAACGAACCCGGGGAGATCCACCTGGACGCCTTTCGCTGGCTTGAACCCAAACGTATCTGGCGAAAGCGTCATGCCATGGACCAGTTCCAGCTGCTCCACCACATTCGCACCAACATCGGCCGTACCAGCTTTCAGGAAGCGGCTGAACGAAGCGGCCGCACCCTGAACATCTCGGTGTCGCCGACCCGTACTCGCCAGAAACCCCGCCTGTTGAACAACCTGGCCTCACCGGAGGTACTGGTGGATTCCGCCATCCTGGCGTCCTGTGCCGTGCCCGGCATCTATCCGCCGGTAACGCTCCAGGCCAGGGACAAGGATAGGGGTGACAACGGGGGCAAGCCCTATATGCCCACGGAGCGATGGATCGACGGCAGTGTTCATGGCGACCTGCCGCTGATGCGCATGGCGCGGCTGCACAACGTTAATCGCACCATTGTCAGCCAGGCGAATCCCCACGTGTTGCCCTTTATCAGCCATCACCACCAGCGCGGGCCCGGCGCCTCTGCCAAAGAGGCTGCCGCATCGCTGATGCATGCCCAAGTGGCGACAACGCTTCAGCTTACCCGCAACAGCTGGTCGTCAACGGTACTGCGGCCTTTGCTGGAGCAGGCCCATGCCATGGCCACGCAGACATACCTGGGTGATATCAACGTTCAGTTCCCATTCAAGCCGCTGCTGTATCGCAAGATATTGTCCAACCCCAACAAGGAAGACCTGGAAATGTTCATCCGGCTTGGAGAACAGGCTACCTGGCCGAGAATGGCCATGATTCGAGACCAGACACGCATCAGCCGAACGTTCAGCGACTGCATCACCCGGCTTGAGAAAGCCTGCGCCGCTAACGACAACGCAGCGGAGTAACGGCTTGCAGACGACCCGACTCAAAGGCCTGACCATCGCCGCACTGGGTGTGTTGTTCATCGTGCCGGACGCCCTGCTGGTGAAGATCACCTCCGTGGAGCCGGTGGTGTTTCTGTTCTGGCGGGGCCTGTTGCTGGCGTTCAGCTTTCTGGTGATCAGTTCGGTCCGCTACCGCGCCCGCCTGGGGGCTGAAATCCGTCGATGCGGCTGGAAAGGGGTGTTCTGCGCCGTCGCCTTCGGGTTAAGCCAGCTGGGTTTTGTGATGGGCATGAAAAACACCGCCGCTGGCAACGTGCTGGTCATCCTCAACACCTCACCGGTCATTGCCGCACTCATCGCCTGGCTGGTCTGGAAAGAAGCCCTGCCGTGGCGAACCTGGGTGGTCATCCTCGTCTGCGTGGCAGGTGCCACCCTGATGGCATTGGGCGAATGGGGGCGCGGTGATCCTTTAGGGTTGATCATGGCAGGCGTTGCGGCAACCGCTCTGGCGTTGAATCTCAACGTGGCACGCTCAAAACCTGACAGCGATATGAGCCTTGTACTGATGTTCGGCGCGCTACTCGTTGCCGGCACCGCAGCGCTGGCGGGCGGCGCAGTGATGCTCTCACCCCGGGATGCCTTATTCATCGCCCTGCTCTGCCTGTTCTTCCTGCCGGTGGCGTGCGTGCTCATCCAGATTGGCCCACGCTACATACCGGCCGCAGAAGTCAGCCTGATGCTGTTACTGGAAACCATACTGGGCTCTTTTCTGGTGTGGCTGTTCCTCGGCGAGGTTCCCACCACCCTGAGCCTGATCGGCGGCGCCATTGTCTTCTCCGCACTGATGGTCCATGGCTGGATAGAGGTGAAACGGTATCGGCAAACCCGTTTGGCTTGACACATCCGTTGATGTACGGACATTCCCATCCGATTTGTAAGCCACCCAAGACGCAGGGCGGCAAAAACTGGATAATGGCCCTCCGGCTTTTGAAAGCCCGCTCAATTCTGCAAACCCGGTACGCTGTTCATGGAAATCAAAGTTAATTTTCTCGAAAACCTCAGACTTGAAGCCAAGTTTGACGATTTCACCGTGGTCACGGACCAGCCCATTCGCTACAAAGGCGACGGCTCGGCCCCCAGCCCGTTCGATTATTTCCTGGCGTCATCGGCGCTCTGTGCGGCGTACTTTGTGCGGGTTTACTGCAAGGCGCGGGACATTCCCACGGAAAACATCCTCCTGTCGCAGAACAACATTGTCGACCCGGAAAACCGCTACAACCAGATTTTCAGAATTGAGGTGGAACTGCCGGAAAACATTTCCGACAAGGACCGCCAGGGCATCCTGCGCTCGATTGACCGCTGCACCGTGAAAAAAGTGGTACAGACCGGCCCCGAGTTCCAGATTGAAACCGTCGAAAACCTCGACGAAGACGCCCAGGCCCTGCTGATGGCGCCGGAAGGTGACACCAGCACCTACATTGAGGGCAAGGACCTACCGCTGGAACAGACCATCGCCAACATGAGCGGTATACTGGCGGACTTGGGCATGAAGATCGAAATCGCCTCCTGGCGCAACATCGTGCCCCACGTGTGGTCCCTGCACATTCGCGATGCCGCCTCCCCGATGTGCTTCACCAACGGCAAGGGTGCTACCAAGGAAAGCGCGCTATGCTCGGCATTGGGTGAATTCATCGAACGCCTGAGCTGCAATTTCTTCTACAACGACCAGTTCTTCGGCGAAGACATCGCCAACAGCGATTTCGTCCACTACCCCAACGAAAAATGGTTCAAACCAGGGCCGGACGACGAGCTGCCCGACGGCATCCTAGATGACCAATGTCTGGCCATCTACAACCCGGAAGGCGAACTCTGCGGGTCCAACCTGATCGACACCAATTCCGGCAAGACCGACCGGGGCATCGTGTCGTTACCGTTCGTACGCCAGTCCGACGGCGAAACGGTGTATTTCCCCTCCAACCTGATCGAGAATCTGTTCCTCAGCAACGGCATGAGCGCGGGCAACACCCTGCCAGAAGCCCAGGTACAGTGCCTGTCTGAAATCTTCGAACGCGCCGTCAAGAAGCAGATCATTGAAGAGGAAATGGCGCTGCCGGACGTGCCCCAGAGTGTGCTGGATAAATACCCGCACATTGTTGAGGGCATCAATGCACTGGAAGCACAGGGATTCCCGATCCTGGTGAAAGATGCCTCCCTGGGCGGCCAATTCCCGGTTATGTGCGTGACACTGATGAACCCGCGAAACGGCGGCGTGTTCGCCTCTTTCGGCGCGCATCCGAGTTTCGAGGTGGCGCTGGAACGCAGTCTGACCGAGCTGCTGCAGGGCCGCAGCTTTGAAAACCTCAACGACGTACCGGCGCCCACCTTTAGCACCCAGGCGGTGACGGAGCCCAACAACTTTGTCGAGCACTTTATCGATTCGACGGGCGTGGTGTCCTGGCGGTTCTTCAGCGCCAAATCCGATGTGGAGTTCTGCGAGTGGAACTTCTCCGGTACCAACGAAGAAGAAGCCAGCACCCTGTTCGGCATTCTGGAAGACCTTGGTAAAGAAGTGTACGTGGCGACCCATGAAGACCTGGGCGCGCCAGTATGCCGCATCCTGGTGCCCGGCTATTCCGAGGTCTACCCGGTAGAAGATCTGGTGTGGGATAACACCAACATGGCGCTGGACTACCGCGAAGATATCCTCAATCTCCACGCCCTCAGCGATGATCAGCTGGCCGACCTGGCCGAGCGCCTGGAAGCCAGCCAGCTCGACAACTACATGACCATCATCAGCCTGATTGGCATCGAGTTCGACGAGAACACAATTTGGGGCCAACTCACGATTCTGGAACTGAAACTGCTGATCTGCCTGGCCCTGCAATGGCACGAAGAAGCCCAGGAATTTGTCGACATGTTCCTGCAGTTCAACGACAACACCGTGGAACGCAACCTGTTCTACCGTGCCGTTAACACCGTTCTGGAGATCACCCTGAGTGACGAACTGGAACTGCCCGACTACCTGCCCAACCTGCAGCGCATGTTCGGCGAAGACACCATGGCCGCCGTGGTTGGCTCAGTCAGCGGCGAAGTACGCTTCCATGGCCTGACGCCTACCAGTATGAAACTGGAAGGCCTGGAGAAGCATCAGCGGTTGGTAGATAGCTATAAGAAGTTACATGCGGCGCGGGCTGCCAAGGCGGGTTTGTAACGGCTATTAACGTCTTTAAAGGACAAAGGCATGAAAATTGGCACGGTTGAATCAGTCTGGCGTTACCCCGTAAAAGGTATGGCCGGCGAGCGCCTAGAGCGCTGTGGCTTTGATTGTAATGGCCTGCAAGGCGACCGTATCTGGGCGGTACAGGACGTGAAACGCCAGGAAATCCAAAGCTGTAAATTCCGCCCGCAGCTACTGCAGTGTCGTGCCCATACTCGTGGAAATGGCGAAAGCCGGTATATTGAGATCCAGTTTCCCGACGGCCAGGTGCTTCGGTGTGATGACCCTGAGGCCAGCACGAAAGTGTCCGTCCTGGTTGGCCATGACAGCCAGTTGCGGACCTTGAGGCCAAAGGCGGACGCAGACTTCTATCGCCGCTACAAGCGGGACAACCACACTTGGCTGGATGAACTGAAAGCCACGTTCGAGCGTGAAGAAAGCGAGCCGCTGCCGGACCTGGATAACCTGCCAGAATCCGTGCAGGAGTTTGTGTCCCTGCAGGGTACGTTTTTCCTAGCCTCGACCTTTCATGTTCTGACCACCGCCAGCCTTGACCACATGAAGCAGTTGCACCCCCAGTCAGACTGGCACATTGAACGCTTTCGGCCCAACCTTATGATCGATACCCTGCCCGGAATAGAAGGATTGGCGGAACAGGCCTGGGTCGGAGAAACCCTTCAAATCGGTGAGCTGGTCTTCAACTGCAGTGACCCGGCCCCACGCTGCGGTGCTGTCACCAGAAAGCAGAACAGACTGAAGGTAGACACCAGCCTGCTGCGCAGCATCGTCCGCCAAGCGGATCAGAACCTTGGTATTTACGGCAATATTCTGAACGCCGGAATCATCAATGCCGGTGATGAGGTTCGTCTGCTTTAGGCGATCTAAGGCCCGTCGGCGGCGAGGCTTTCGAACAAACGCGCCACGGCTTCGGCTCCCGGATCAATATGCCCCTGAAGCTGCTCGGCATTGATGTAGGACGCCCGTCCCACTTTGGCCTTAACAATAGTTGACGTATGGACGGCGCCTTCGCGTGCAGCCTCGGCGGCGGCCGCATAACCGTCATCAAGCGCATCCAGTGCTGGTTTGAGCGCATCCACCATGGTTCTGTCTCCCAACTGGGCACCTCCAATGGTTTGCATCCGGTTGAGCCCTTCCTTCAATGCTGCAACTCTGGGCTGTCCTCCGGAAGCTGCGTCCCCGGCAGCGGTGAAAAAAATGGCAAGCAGGACACCGGAAGAACCACCCATGGTCTGGCTCAGTTCCTGCCCTATGGCCCGATATAGCTGGGTGTGATCCGCCAGGGGCATTCGCTCCAGGGCAGTCAGCAGTGCCCTGGCGGCGCCTGCCAGGGTTGACCCGGTATCGCCGTCGCCGGACTTGGCATCTAGAGCATTCAGGTCCGCCTCAGATTCCATCAGTACCTGGCACCATCGGGTGAGAAAATTCGCTGTCTGGTCGTGCCAGGACGGGATTGGCTGAATGGGCATCAAGCCGTCAGGCAGCTCTTTAACAGCAACCGGCCTGACAGCTTTGCATCCAGGCCAGGCGCTGGGCCTGCAGGGGGCTGCGAGCAGGGCTTCATCTTCCTCGTTCACGGGATAAACAGAAACCGAGAACCCCCGCATATCCAGCGACGTCATCAACGGCGCAGGCCCCACGATGAGCTTCAATTGCTTTGCAATGGAAGAGGACAACAGTTCGTTGGCAAGAACAGACATTTCGAGGGTTGATGCGCCGCCCAGATTGTTCAGCAAGACCACGTGGGAATGTTTGTCCATGGTCGTGGCAAGTTTCCCCACGACGGAGGCAATGGCGTTTTTGGCACCATCGTAGGGAACCTGCTCCACTCCGGCTTCACCGTGAATTCCCAGCCCAAGTTCCGCCATTCCAGCGGGGATGCGGTGTTCCTTGGGGGACCCGGGGACCGTGCAGGTATCAAGCGACATACCGATGCTGTGGATGTTCCCGATCACCCTTTCGGCAGTTCTGGTAAGTGTCTGCAGGTCTGCACCCTGCTCGGCCAGCGCGCCGACGATCTTGTGAACAAAGAGAGTGCCTGCAATCCCCCGTGCCTGGGGTAAGTCGGGCAGCGCGATGTCGTCATCCACCACCACCATGGTGACTTTGTGTCCAAAGGCGCGGGCGCGTTCCGCGGCCAGCCCGAAATTCAGACGGTCACCGGTGTAGTTCTTGACGATCAGAAGGCAGCCTGCCGGCCCTGTCACCGCCAGAATTCCGGCCAGAACGGCATCCACCGAAGGCGAGGCGAACACATCGCCGCAAACCGCAGCCGTCAGCATGCCCTGGCCGACAAATCCGGCATGGGCGGGTTCGTGTCCGGAGCCGCCGCCAGAGATCAGCGCGACTCTGGCTTTGTCCCAGTCGGCCCGCACTACCACACGAATGTGCGGGTAGCCGTCAAGACGAGCCAGCTCACCGCCGGACGCCCTTACAAGGCCATCGATGGCTTCTGTGACGGTATCTTCTTTGCGGTTGATGAATTGGGTCATGTCGTGGTCCTCAGATGCAGGCGGGCGCCATTGGCGTCGAAATAAAAAGGATTCTGCGGGCGGATCGGAACAACATCACCGGGCTTCAGCCCGGTGTGGGCATCGGTGACGGTAATCAATTTATGGTCTTTGAAAGCCAGGTGCAGCCGGGTCTGGTCCCCCAGGCGCTCCACCCGCTGGACGAGGCTGTTTTCACCTTCGCCCTGTTTGATCTGTTCCGGACGCAGGCCGATCTCGACGGCGTTTTCAGGGGCGCCGGGAAAGAGATTCGCGGGCAGCAGGTTTATGCGGGGCTGGCCCAGGCGGCTGGCCGCATAAATGCTGACCGGGTTTTCGTAGATTTCACGAGGCGTGCCGAACTGGACCAGCCGACCATGATCCAGAACGCCAACATGGGTGGCCATGGTCATGGCTTCAATCTGGTCATGGGTTACATACAAGAAAGTGGCGCCGGCCCTGGCCTGTATGTTCTTTATCTCAATCCGCAGGTCCGCCCGCAATTTGGCGTCGAGTGAACTCAGGGGCTCGTCCATCAAAAACACCGCCGGGTTGCGTACCAAGGCGCGGCCAATCGACACACGCTGCATTTCCCCGCCCGACAACTCCGTGGCCTTGTTATTGAGTTTATGGGCAATCTGGAGGATACCAGCCACTTCATTGACCTTACGGTCAATCTGTTCCCGTGGCGTCTTGAGCTGGGGGGACTTGAGTGGGAATTCCAGGTTCTCCCGAACGGTCAGATGGGGGTACAGGGAGTACTGTTGGAACACCATTGCCACATTGCGCTGGGCCGGTGCAAGGTTGTTGACATCCTGGCCACCAATGGTGATCCGGCCCGCATCCGGCCGGTCCAGCCCGGACACCATGCGCAAAGTGGTGGTTTTACCGGCACCCGTGGGGCCCAGCAAGACCACAAACGAGCCGTCGGGCACGGTCATGGTCAGATCGTCCAGCGCTGTGTCTGAACCAAAGGATTTCGACACCCCGGTCAACGTTACTTCAGCCATGTTTGAGCACCTCCTTATTGGCTTCAGACACCAGCGCCCGGCCAGACGCCGCGTCGAACAGCGTCACGGTACGGGCATCAAAGTTCAGTCCGGTCAACTCCCCGACCTTTGCTTTCTCGTGGCTTTCAATCCTGGCCTTGACCGGTCCATTGGGTGTATCCAGGCTAACGATCTGGGTGGTGCCAAGGTACTCGGTGGCCACAATCCGGCCCTTGTAAGGGGCGGCGCCGTCCAGGCGGATATGTTCCGGGCGAATGCCGAAGGTCAGTTCGCCTTGGGTGCCTTCCAGAAGCTTTGGAACCTCAAGCTCGGTGCCGTCAAGAGTCACTGTGCCCATACCGTTGCCGACCGTGCCATGGAAATCGAGAAAGTTCATCGGCGGCGACCCGATAAACTGGGCCACAAATTTGGTGGCCGGCCAGTCGTAGATTTGCTGGGGTACGCCGAATTGCTCAACAACGCCCTGATCCATCACCACGATCTTGTCACCCATCTGCATGGCTTCCAGTTGATCGTGGGTAACGTAAACCGTGGTGGATCCCATCCGGTCATGAAGGGCCCGCAATTCTTCCGACATGTGTTCGCGGAATTCCGCATCCAGTGCTCCCAGTGGTTCATCCATGAAGAAAGCTTTGGGTTCCCGCACAATGGCCCGCCCCAGCGCAACCCGCTGGCGGTCGCCGCCAGAAAGTCCCCCGACCGGGCGGTTAAGAATGTTTTCAATGCCCAGAATGCGGGCCACCTCAACCACCTTTTTTCGGGCCTCGGCCCGGGACATGCCCTGGCTGATCAGCGGGTAGCTGATGTTCTTACCCACATTCATATGGGGGTAAAGTGCGAACATCTGGAACACGAAAGCAATATCCCGCTGGCTGGCGGGCTTCTGGCCAACTTCTTCACCGTCGATGTAAATCTCACCGCTGGTGGGTAGCTCCAGCCCTGCCATCATTCGAAGGGTGGTGGTTTTACCGCAACCCGATGGCCCCAGGAGCATGAAGAACTCGCCGTCCTCGATGGTAAAACTGGAGGACTCGACCGCCGTAAAAGCCCCGAACTCCTTGCGCACGTTTTCGATTCTGATCTGTGCCATGGGTTACTCCGGGAAGTGGCTGACGGTGAGAAACATCACCGTGCCAACCAGAATGACAATGAACGAATAGGTGTAGACCGTCATCCAGAACGGCTGCATTAGCATCAGCACCCCCACTCCAATCAGCACGGATGCCACCATTTCCCAGGGGCCGCGCCGGATGTCCAGAAGGCCGCGAATAAAAGCATTCATTTGCGAACCGCTCCAAAGGTAATACCGCGCAATAGGTGTTTGCGCAGGAGAATGGTGAACACCATGACCGGTACCAGGAAGACAGTGGCGCCCGCGGCCACCGCAGGCCAGTCTTTACCGCTAACACCAATAATGGTGGGAATGAATGGTGGCGCGGTCTGTGCGGTGCCCGAGGTCAGTAGCACCGCAAAAGCATACTCATTCCACGCAAAAATCAGGCAGAAAATGGCGGTGGAGGCAATGCCGGTGGCAGCCTGTGGCAGTACCACCTTGTAGAAGGCCTGGAATCGGGTGTAGCCGTCAATCAGGGCCGCTTCCTCGTATTCGATCGGGATCTCGTCAATGAAGCCTTTCAGTAGCCAGACCGACAGTGACAGGTTGACGGCGGTGTAAAGCAGAATCATGCCCAGATGGGTGTCGTTCAGGCCCAGGCTGCGGAACATAAGGAAGATCGGGATTGCCACCGCAATGGGTGGCATCATCCGGGTGGACAGGATGAAAAACAACAGGTCATCCTTGAGCGGCACCCGGAAACGGCTAAAGGCATAGGCTGCGGCGGTTCCCAGGATCATGCACAGGGCCGTCGAGCCAAACCCGATAATTACCGAGTTCATGAACCGCTCGCCATACCGGGACGGGCCGGTAATCACCATGCCCTGGTCGTGAACAATTGTTTCATACCATGTGCCCTCATCACTCACCTGGGCAAGCGTTTCTTCGGTGGCACGGGTGCGCTCGGTAAACAGATTTACATAGCCTTCCAGCGTTGGTTCAAAGACCACTTTGGGTGGGTAGGCAATAGCGTCGGACGGGGACTTGAAGCCGGTCGCGATAATCCACAGCAGGGGGATAATGGTGATCAGCGCATAGCCGACCACCAGAATGCCCGCGACCCACTTCGCGCGCCCGGATGGCTCCATAACTGAGGCAGTCATCTTTCTTTCACCTTATTGAGGGCTTTTACGTAGATTGACGCCAGCCCGAAAACCGTAACGAACAGGATCACCGCATAGGCGGAGGAATAGCCGGTGCGCCATTTCTCGAAGGCTTCGCGTTTGAGATTGATGGAGGTCAGTTCGGTCACCGACCCCGGGCCACCGCCGGTCAACTGCACCACCAGATCAAACATCTTGAAGTTCTCGATGCCCCGGAACAGAACCGCCAACATCAGAAATGGCAGCACCATGGGAACAGTAATGGTCCAGAATTGTCGCCAATGGCTGGCGCGGTCGCACTCGGCGGCCTCATAAAGACTCTCCGGAATCGATCGCAGGCCTGCGAGGCAGATCAGCATGACGAACGGCGTCCACATCCAGGTGTCGGCAATGACGATGGCCCAGGGCGCCAGGTTCACATCGCCGATCATGGAAAAACTTGCAGGATCAGTACCGGTCAGGAACCCCACCGCGTAATTGAACAGGCCGATCTGGGGCTGATACAGGAATGTCCAGAAATTGCCCACCACCGCAGGTGACAGCATCATCGGCAGCACAATGATGGTGGTCCATAGGTTATTGCCCTTGAATTTCTTGTTGATCAGATAAGCCAGCGTGAAGCCGATCAGCACCTGGATCAGGATGGTCCAGAACAGAAAATGCGCGGTGGCCTGCATAGTGTTCCAAATATCCGGATCCGAGAGGATGCGTTCGTAGTTGCGTAAACCAACCCAGTCAACGTCGTTATTGGGGCGGTTTACGCGGTAGTTGGTGAAGCTCAGCCAGATGGTTCGCAGCAGTGGGTAGATATTGACGGCCAGTAGCAGAAAAATCGTAGGCGCAACGAATATCCAAGCGATGGAACGGTCGGATAATCCGCGAATGCGTCTTGCCACAGGTTCCGGAGTTACCTCGGCTGCTTTGCTGATTGGAGACTGAATCATGAGCTCGGGTCCTCTCACCGCAAAGAGGCAGGGACCTCTCCACGGTGAACTGGGTTCTCAGGTGGGTCAGAGCGTTCGATGATGGCAGGTGTTACAGCTTGCCCTCGTATTCGAAGGTTTCGGTCCAGTCCCGGACGACGCCGTCCAGTGCCTCTTTGGCAGTACCAGACCCGGCGACAACGTAGCTATGCAAACGAGCCTGCATGGCCAGCAGAAGCTCGGCATAGGCTGGTTCTGCCCAGAAGTCCTTTACGATGGCCATGGAGTCCAGGAAGGTCTGGGCGTATGGCTGGCTACTGGCGAAATCAGGGTCTTCCACCACGGCCCTGAGTGCCGAATAGCCACCCAGCTCCCACCAGCGGGCCTGGACTTCAGGTTGAGCAAACCAGCGAATGTATTCGAGTGCGGCTTCCTGCTTTTCGGAATAGGCCACCACCGAAATACCCTGGCCCCCAAGCTGTGCATACTGGCCCGCGGGGCCGGCAGGATTGGGGAAGTAACCTGAACGCTCACCACCGACATTGGGGTCGGCGTGCACGCCCGGCCAGATGAAGGCAAAGTTCATCTGCATCGCCACCTGACCGGATTTGTAAGCATCAATGTTCTCGCTCATGTACCAGTTGGAGGACCCTGGAGGCGTGCCGGTTTCGTACAGTTCCTTGTAATACTCCAGCCCTGCGATAGCGCCCGGGGAATTCACATAGCCTTCCAGTTCATAGGCTGTCTCTTATACACATCTGACGCTGCCGACGAATAGAGAGGTGTAG
>CAJXOQ010000063.1 GCA_913057975.1 uncultured Marinobacter sp. | reverse complement strand
GAGATAGGAGTCCGTCTCGTGGGCTCGGAGATGTGTATAAGAGACAGGTTCTGCCCTTGGCATGCTGCTGTTGCTGCGTGACTACGCGGGAGGGGATCGTGCACGGATACGCATCGAAAACTGCAACAGCGATGTGCGTCGTATTTTGTCAATTTCCAATTTTGAACAATTGTTCGCGATTCGCTGAATCATCTGAGGAAGACGTCACGGAGGCCCGACGTGGACGATCCACTCCCAGAAAACCGGCCACTCCGGATTCTCATTGCCGATGACAGCGACAGTGATCGCCTGATTCTCAAAACCCTGTTACGTCGCCTTGGCCACAAGGTTGAAGACGCCGAAAACGGACTGGAAGCGGTCAATATTTTCCGTAAGTCCGCGCCAGACATCGTTCTTCTGGATGCACTGATGCCGGTCATGGACGGGATGGAGGCAGCCCGCCAGATCAAGTTGCTGGCGGGAGAGCAGTTGGTCCCCCTGATTTTCCTTACATCACTGTCGGACGCCGGCGCGTTGGCTCGTTGTCTGGAGGCTGGCGGTGACGATTTTCTGACCAAACCCTACAATCGCATCATCATTGAAGCCAAGATCAACGCTTTCAATCGCATGCGGTTGATGCATCGTACCCTCAGCCATCACCGGGATCTGATCCGAGAACGCAATAGCAAGCTACTGGAAGAGCAGGAGATTGCCAAGCGGGTGTTTGACAACGTTGCCCATACCGGCTGCCTGGATGCGCCCAATATCCACTTCCACGCGTCGCCGATGTCAATTTTCAACGGCGACGTGCTGTTTGCCTGTCCGCGCCCGGCTGGCGGCATGCAGATACTGATTGGGGATTTCACCGGTCATGGTCTGCCTGCCGCCATCGGGGCCATGCCTGTGGCGGAAATATTCTATGGCATGACCAGCAAGGGGTTTAGTGGTAGCGATGTACTCCGGGAGATCAACCAGAAGCTGGGTCGAATACTACCCACGGGCATGTTCTGTTGTGCGGCCATGATCCAGGCGGATTTCCACCTGAACCAGCTGCAGATATGGAATGGAGGGCTCCCTGACGGAGTGCTACTGAGAAAGGACGGCATGCGTGAAACCGTTGTTTCACGGCACCTGCCCTTGGGCGTACTCGGCAATGCACGGTTTGACGCGGGTATGGAAGTGTTCCATACCGAGCCGGGTGATACCTTGCTGATGATGACAGACGGGGTGATGGAGGCTGAGAATCGGCAGGGAGAGATGTATGGAGAGCAACGCCTTATCCGCTCACTCGATGAGATGAGCCGACAGGAGTCGCCATTTGAAACCATTATGTCCGGTATTCGTACCTTCACTGGAAATCAGCCCGAACAGGACGACCTGACGTTGATCACCCTGCGAATGGCGGAAGACGCAGAACTGGCCGGTATCTCCGATCGACTGCCTCAGTCGGCGCTGGAGGGCCCGGCGGAGTGGCGCTGTGTCTACGAGGTTCAGGATCGAACCCTGGGGCAGTTCAGCCCCCTGCCTTTGCTGCTGCACATCTGCATGGAGGTGCCGGGGTTACGCCGGAAAAGTGGTGAGATATATACGCTCTTGGCTGAGCTGTACAGCAACGCACTGGAGCACGGTGTGCTTGGCTTGTGCTCGGACTGGAAGGCAACACCCGACGGATTCGGGCATTACTACGCTGAACGTGAGCGGAGGCTGGCTGATGTGGCGGGCCACTTTATACGCTTTACGTTGACCCATACCATGACAGGTAAGGGCGGGCAGTTGGCCATTGTCTGCGAAGACAGCGGCAGTGGCTTTGATTTCAGCAGGGCACGTCTGGAGGCCGACGATGAATGCCGCTATTCAGGCAGGGGGTTGCTGTTGATGCAGAAAATTGGGCGTTCCCTGAATTACCGGGAACATGGCACCAAGGCTGAAATTGTATATGATTGGTATTTTTCTGAGGTTGCTGGCCGTGAGGGCAGTACCACCCAACAACCAGGGGGTTGGTCATGACGGACAAACCACACCTTGATGAAGAAGCGTTGGCCGAGTTGCAGGAAGTTATGGAGAATGAGTTCGACATTCTGATTAACACCTACCTCCATGATTCCTCTGACCGTATTGCACATTTGCGGGCAGCACTCGAAAAATCGGACGCCGACGCGTTCGCAAAATCCGCTCACAGCTTTAAAGGCAGTTGCATCAATATTGGGGCTCCTCGATTGGGCGAACTTTGTTTCGAGGCGGAAAAGGCGGGCCGTGACAACCAATTGTCACAGGCCGGAGCAATGCTCGACGATATCGAGAATGAATTCCGACAGGTTGAGGGCACGCTCAAGCGTTTTATTGCGTGACGGGAATGAATGGCATCGCTTTTGCTTTGACACCGTACAGGTACGCTGAAAAGCAGAGTAAGCGTACTGAAAAGGGGTCTGCAGCGTTCAGATACCACCGTCATTCAGTAAAAGCGGCAAGAGGTTGCCATGTCCCAAATGGTTCTTCCCCAGGCTTCCCCACAGGGCCCACAGGCCGATAACGGTTCGAAAAGCATCTCAGGCAACCGGGAAAAAAACGGCGAGAGTCCGTTTGACTCGGTTTCGCGGGCGGAGCAACAGCGGATCGACCGGAAACAGGCTGAAAAGCGTGACCAGGCGCACGCCGCTGACGATGCCCGCAGCGAGAAAGCCGGTCTGAATAACCCTGAAAGCGCGGGTTCTGATGACCTTGAGGAATCGTCAGCCGATACACAGGCTCGCAACGTGGATGCCCAAGGTAACGCGGATACCCAGGGTAAAGGTACGTCATCAAACCCATCCGCCGACGGAGAGGAATCTGACCAGGCCCCGGAAACGCTCTCTCCGCTGTTAACGGATCAGGAGGTTCCGGAGGAGGTCGTTCCCTTGACGTTCTCTGATTTGCAGGCCCTGTTGATGCCGGCGGGGGGGAATACGACGTCCGCGGCAATCGCTAACCCAGGCACGGGCAACGGCGCGATGCCGGGTGTGCAGGCCTTTGCCGGAATGATTGCCGGTTTGCCCGGGAATACCGCAGGCAAACACAGCCTGTCGACGGGCCAGGGAGCGGGGGCAAGTGCCTCTCAGGGGCTGGCATTGACTGAGGCTTTGCTGGCGGGCGTGGGGGCCGAGGGATCCCGTCCTCAGGAAACACCGTCGCTGCAAGGGGCTATACGCTTCCAGTCTGCAGTGGAACTGGCTAATCAACAGATGGCCACCCCCAACGCCGCAAAGCTGCCCGCCGAGGCCACTGCCTTACGGGGATACGCCACCTCCATTGATGTGCCGGTCAATCATGCGGAATGGGGCGACAAGCTCGTTGGCAAACTGACCTGGCTGACGGCCAGGAATATGTCGGTCGCCGAAATACATCTCACTCCGCCTGATATGGGGCCGATGGAAGTCAGGGTTCAGGTTCAGCAGGAACAGGCTCATATTACCGTCCATTCCGCCAACCCGGCCGTGCGAGACCAGCTTGAACAGCATAGCCACCGCCTCAGGGACATGCTGAGTGAGCAGGGGCTATCACTGGACCAGTTTGACGTCAGTGACTCGTCGCAGCAGCAAGCCGGTGAGGATAATGCCGGGGAGGGCAACAGGGGTGACGGACCGGCACTCGCCGATGTTGGTTTGGACGATCAGGATCTGACGCCTGAATCCCTTGATCTGACCTGGAAAGGCGAAGTTGATATCTTTGCCTGACCTTGGAAGCCCGTCACCTGATGATTGTCCATGACTCTCCCTTTGCCCATCCTCCCCAGCAACGCTAAACTGCTGTTCCGATAGGGAGGATTGGGCTATCTGGCCCGTCCTTTGCTTAAACCTCTTTATAACCGTTCCGGTTGACGGATTTCTGGCAGATCTACGTTATGGCTGAAAACAATGCGCCCCCTGAGGCGCCGGCAAAAAAAGGCAAGCTCAAGCTGATACTGATGCTGACAGTGGTGCTTGTTCTGGCGGTCGGATTGTCGGTATTAGGTACGATGTGGTTCTTGGGCGGCGGCATCCCAGGCATGGGCGACGCAGAACAGGAAGACAGTGCGGAGCAGGATGAAGTGTTTGTGCCCAGCACCTACACGGTGCTGGAAAAGGCCCTGGTCACGACGGTGCAGGCGGAAGGTCGGCAGCGCTACGCTCAGGTGTACCTGGCTTTCGAGTCTCAGGACCCAGCAGCGCTGGCTGCGGCCGACCGGCACATGCCACTGCTTCGCAGCCAACTGATCGGTGTGCTCGGCGGCCGGGACTTTAATGAGCTACAGACACCGGAGGGCCGGAAGTCGCTGGCCAATGATATGCTGACAACCGTCAACAGCGCGCTTGAACAGGAAGGGGAGCCGCCCTTGCTGGCCGTGCTGTTCAGGAACTTTGTCGTTCAGTAGAGAATGCGTTAGAAATGCATCAGAGATGTATAGAGACTTAATAGAGAGTGCAACAGTGCCCGGCTAGGGCGGACATCACAGGCAGAGAAACGTATGCAGGACTTACTGTCACAGGACGAAATTGACGCGCTCCTCCATGGCGTGGACGACGGCGACATTGATACCTATGATGAAACCGACGAAGCCGGTATCAAGTCCTACGACCTTGCCAGCCAGGACCGCATTGTCCGTGGCAGGATGCCCACGCTTGAAATGATCAATGAGCGTTTCGCCCGCTACACCCGGATCAGCCTGTTCAATCTGTTGCGCCGCAACGCCGATGTGTCCACCGGTGGTGTTCAGATCATGAAGTTCGGCGAGTACATCCATACCCTTTACGTGCCCACCAGCCTCAACCTCTGCAAGGTCCGCCCGCTTCGGGGGACCTCGCTGTTTGTGTTGGACGCCAAACTGGTCTTTAAGCTGGTGGACAACTTCTTCGGTGGGGAAGGCCGACACGCCAAAATCGAGGGCCGCGAATTTACCCCGACGGAAACCCGTATCGTACAGATGGTGCTTGATCAGGTGTTTCATGACATGCGGGAAGCCTGGCATGCGGTGTTGAAGGTGGATTTCGAGTACCTCAGTTCCGAAGTCAACCCGGCCATGGCCAACATCGTCAGCCCCAGTGAGGTGGTGGTTGTGAGCACCTTCCACATTGAGCTTGATGGTGGTGGTGGCGAGCTGCATATGGCGCTGCCGTACTCCATGATTGAACCTATAAGGGATGTGCTGGACGCTGGCGTCCAGAGCGACATTGACGACGTGGATGAACGCTGGGTCAGTGCGCTTCAGGAAGACATCAAGGACGTGAATGTTCCCATTAATACCACGGTTTGCCGCCGACGCATTTCTCTTCGCGATATTGCCAAACTGAAGGAAGGCGACATCATCCCCGTGGAAATTCCCGAGTTACTGACCCTGACTGCCAATGGCATTCCGGTCTACAAAGCCACAATGGGAACCCGTGATGGCAAGCTGGCGCTAAGGATTCATGATCGGGCGACGGCGCCCAAAGTGAAAAAACAACTGAAGGTGGGACGCAATGGCTGACGACGATAAGAAAGACGAGCAGGAACTCAGCGAAGACGAGAAGCTTGCCGCAGAGTGGGAATCTGCCATGGAAGAGTCGGGGGATACCGACGAAGATGGCCGCGAGGACGAGTGGGCTGCGGCCATGGCAGAGGCAGGAGAAACCGACGACGATGACGGCAGCGACGACGCCAAAGATAATGTCCGTGCGGCACCCATGGAAGAGTTTTCGGAGGGATCGAACTTTAGCCAGGGCACAGGCCCCGCACCGGACCTGGATGTCATCCTCGATATTCCCGTGACCATTTCCATGGAAGTGGGTAACACCCAGATTCCGATTCGCAACTTGTTGCAGTTGAATCAGGGCTCGGTCATTGAACTGGACCGGCTGGCGGGTGAACCGCTGGACGTGCTGGTCAATGGCACCCTGATTGCCCACGGCGAAGTGGTCATGGTGAACGAAAAGTTCGGTATCCGCCTGACGGACGTCATCAGCCCAGGCGAACGCATCAAGCGGTTGCAGAAATAGTATGGCACGGATGCATCGGTCAGCTGTCCGTTATGGCCTTACCGGCGTTTTATTGACGCCGGTTATGCCCGCCCTGGCGTTCGCCCAGGAACAAGAGGGGCCGTCTGGGGAAGCCGCCACCGCACCGGATACTCTGGTCACCATGCTGACGTTGGGGGTGGGCCTGCTGGCGGTGATCGCCATTATCTTTGGTTGCGCCTGGATTGTAAGGCGCATGAGCGGCATGACGGGTGGCAATACCCGGGCCATCAAGGTGGTCTCGGTGATGCCCATGGGAACGCGTGAGCGGATTTCCCTGATCGAGGTCGGCGGCAAACAGATTCTGATTGGCGTTACGCCATCGGCCATTCGAACGTTGCATGTGTTTGATGAACCGGTGGTCAGTGCCGGTGACCCTGTGCCCAGCGATTTCGCCCGTAAACTCCAGGGCATGATCGGAAAATCCTGGGGCTCCGGTTCTTCATCGAAGGAAGGTTCCTGACATGGGAGTGCATGTGTCCGGGCGCATTCTGGCTTTGCTGACCCTTTTCACGCTTATGGCCTGGGCTCCCGCTGCACTGGCGGATATCCCCGGTATCCCTGCCTTCACCGTAGCCCCGGGCGAGGAAGAGGGCGTTCAGGAATACTCGGTTTCCCTGCAGATCCTGGCGCTGATGACGGCGCTGACCTTCCTGCCTGCCATGCTGATGATGATGACATCGTTCACCCGCATCATCGTGGTGTTTGCGATCCTGCGTCAGGCTCTTGGTTTGCAGTCCACACCTTCCAACCAGATTCTGCTTGGTCTGACCCTGTTCCTGACCATCTTCATCATGAAGCCGGTACTGGAAGAGGTGAATGAAGTGTCGCTGCAGCCCTACATGCAGGAAGAGCTTAGCTCTTTGGAGGCGGTGGAGCAGGCCAGTCAGCCCTTCCGGAATTTTATGCTGGCACAGACACGGGAGAGTGACCTGGGATTGTTTATGCGCATCGCGGACGAACAATACGAGACTGCTGAGGATGTCTCCTTCTGGGTACTCTTACCAGCGTTTGTGACCAGTGAGCTCAAAACCGCGTTCCAGATCGGTTTCATTCTGTTTATTCCGTTTCTCATCATCGACATGGTGGTCGCCAGCGTTCTCATGGCCATGGGTATGATGATGCTGTCGCCAATCATTATTTCGCTACCGTTTAAAATCATGCTCTTTGTGCTGGTGGACGGCTGGGCCCTGATCATGGGTACCCTGGCTGCAAGTTACGGGATATAGGGGAAGCAACGCCATGACACCCGAAACCGTTATCGATATTCTGCGTGAAGCTTTGTGGATGATCGTGCTGTTAGCGAGTCTGATTATTGGGCCCGGCCTGGTGATCGGTCTTGTGGTCAGTACCTTCCAGGCGGCCACGCAAATCAACGAACAGACATTGAGTTTTCTGCCTCGCTTGCTGGTTACCCTGATCACCATCATCGTGGCGGGCCCATGGATGTTGACCCAGCTTCTTGATCATGCGAATCGACTGATCACCAATATTCCTTATTTGATTGGCTGACCGCGCATGCCCACGGAAATATCAGCCGACCTGATCAACCAGTGGGTAGGTCAGCACCTGTGGCCGCTGTTCCGGCTGGCCAGTTTCATGATGGTCATTCCCTTTATTGGCACCCAGCTTGTCCCGGCACGGGTTCGCCTGGGGCTCGCTCTTATTATCACCATCCTGGTGGTGCCCATGATCCCGCCAGTGCCTCAGGTGGACGCCTTCAGTGCTGACGGGGTTGTGATCACCTTGCAGCAAATCCTCATTGGTGTGGGGATGGGATTTGCCCTGACGGCCCTATTCCAGCTGTTTGTTGTTGCCGGACAGATGATTGCCATGCAAATGGGGCTTGGTTTTGCTTCCATGGTTGATCCGGCCAACGGCGTGAGTGTGCCGGTATTGGCGCAGATCTACACCATCACCATTACTCTGCTGTATCTGGCGATGAACGGGCACTTGGTCGCATTCGAAGTCTTTATTGAGAGCTTCCGCACCATCCCCATTGGCCTGGAAGGTCTGGGGCAGGCTGGTGTGTGGCAGCTCGCCCATCGCATCAGTTGGATATTCGTGTCCGCTGTCTTGCTGGCCCTACCTGCTGTCACCGCCGTGTTTATCGTCAATATTTCCTTCGGCGTTATGACTCGTGCTGCTCCCCAGATGAACATTTTTGCCCTGGGCTTTCCGATTGGCCTGATTTTTGGATTGTTTGCCATATGGGTACTGCACGCCAATTTTCTGCCACATTTCGAACAGTACACCCGGGAGACGTTTGAGTTCATGCGAAACCTGCAACGGCAGCCTTAGTAGCGACGGAAAACCATGGCCGAAGAAAACGACAACAGCCAGGAAAAAACCGAAGAGGCCACCCCCCGAAGGCTTGAGAAAGCCAGGGAAGATGGCCAGACCGCGCGCTCCAAGGAACTGGCTACCATGGCTGTTCTGTTGGCTGGTGCTGGCGGCCTGCTGATGTTTGGCGCGTCGATGGGGGCCTCTCTGGAAAGTATCATGCGGGACAGCTTTGTGTTGGAGCGTTCCGCCATTTTCGATACTCGGCATATGAGCGTCCAGCTGATTGCCTCCGCCAAGGAGGCTGCCCTGTCCCTGGCGCCGTTACTGATTCTCTTGCTCGTCGCTGCGGTCGCTGGCTCCATTGGTATAGGAGGTCTGTTGGTCAGCGGCAAAGCAATCGCGCCCAAGCTCAATCGGATGGACCCCCTCAAAGGCCTGAAGCGCATGTTCTCCATGCGTTCGCTGATCGAACTGGTCAAAGCCATCCTGAAAGTAGGCTTGGTGATGGCCGTTGCGATTCTGATACTGAACCTTCGCACTGATGACCTGCTTAGCATCGCAGAAGAGCCTGCGAGATCGGCCATGGAGCATGTCCTGTGGACCATGGCCTGGAGCTTTTTCATCCTTGCCTGTGCCACCATCGTCATTGCCGCGATCGACGTGCCGTTCCAGATCTTTGATCACCAGAAAAAACTGCGTATGACCAAGCAGGAGGTGAAAGACGAATACAAGGACACGGAAGGCAAGCCGGAAGTGAAGGGCAAGATCCGTCAGTTGCAGCGTGAGATGGCTCAGCGTCGGATGATGCAGGATGTGCCGGGCGCGGATGTGGTGATCACTAACCCGACGCATTATGCGGTGGCGTTGAAGTACGATCAGAAGAAGATGGCGGCGCCGATTGTGGTGGCGAAAGGGTCGGACGAAACGGCTTTCAAGATCATGGAGATTGCCCGCGAGAACAAGGTAGAGATTCTCCGCACGCCACCTTTGGCGCGGGCGGCGTACCACAACACTGACATCGGAGGTGAAATCCCGGATGGTCTGTACATGGCTATCGCCCAGGTGCTTGCCTATGTGTTCCAGCTTCGCCAGTTCCGTAAGGGACGGGGCGAGAAGCCCCAGATGCCGAAGTTTCCGATTCCTTCGGATTTGCGGCGCGATGTTTAGCTTGGTGCTGGCCTGCTGTCTGTTGCCTGCTGCCTAGCCTGATGGTTTGGGGGAGGTGGTTCTGCGGGCGGGCTGCCCAAAACACGCTCCTTCGGCACATCCATGTGACGCTTGGACTCCGCCATCCATGGCTCCGTACAGTTTTGGGCAGCCCGCCCGCAGAGCCACTTCTGTCATCACAGATATCGCAATAGGACCAATCTGATTACTTACTTTGCTTGCGATATCGATGTTGCCCGAGAGGGTGTGGGAAAGGGACTCCCAAAAACGTGGAGCGCCATGGATGGCGCGACCGAGCCCTACAGGGACGTATTCACGGGCGTTTTTTGGGAGTCGCTTTCCCACACCCGCTAACTCCAAACCGGAAGGCTAAAAGCGGGTTACGCCGAGGCCTCAACAATCCGAACCATTGGATCGTGACGGCTCTCAGGAATCGGAAGTCGGCCGTAGAACTCAACAGGGTTATGGACGGCAACCGAGGGAAAGCCGCAGCCTCGGAAGTGCTCAGCCGCTTGTTGGTCGTCCAGGAAATGGAAGCTGACATCACTGCGGGTAACGGTGCTTAGTAGTCCGCCGAGGGATTTCAGGGCACCGCGTAACAGGGGCTGGTTCGGCATCAGGTAGCTTTCGGACAGGTAGACCGATCCCGGGCGCTGTTGCAGCAGTGCAGCCAGGCGTTTCCAGAATTCTGAAATAACCGGCAAGGAGAAATAGCTGGTCAGTCCCTCGGTGACAACAACCACCGGTTCTGTGCTGTCGAACGCTCTCGCGACAACCGCCTCCAGCGTCTGTTCACCGGATTCCGCCAGGATGTCGATGGGCATTACCTGATGGTGGTCGCCCAGGCGGCCGGATGCCAGGAGTCTTGCAGCTTTTTTGGTGGCCATGTCGGGGAGGTCGGCTTCCACCATGTGGAGGTGTGAGTGCTTTTCCCGCAAGCGTATGCCCCTTGGAGACATTCCGCAGGCAATTTCCAGAACCTGGGTGACACCACGGTCGAGGGCCTGTTCGATCAGGTGATCGATGATCAGGTGGCGCTGCAGCAGGAAGGTGCGGATGTTGCCGCCGATGAGTGTTTTGCTGCCGACCTCGAAGGGCGTCATCAGGTGATACAGCCAGCGCCCCTGATCCGTCGCAAGCACTTCGTCGGAGAGACCGTACCGGTGCCATACGGCACCGGTATAGAGAGCGGTAAAGCTGATGCCGGAGCTGTCAGCTGCTTTCATTGGTCGGTTGTCAGTGGGTGTCTTGCTCATGAATCCGTGCGCCCCATGCCTCGCCCTTGCCTGGCAGGATCAGGTTGAGGGCTATGGCAACCACCGCGCAAAGGGCGATGCCTTCCAGGTTACCAATCGCCATGCCGCCAATCCCGAAGACCAGAGTGATAGCAACGATGACCAGGTTGCGTGCCTGCGACAGGTCGACCTGGTGCCGGATCAGGGTATTCAGGCCGACAACGGCAATAGAGCCGAACAACAGGCACAGGATGCCGCCCATGACCGGCGCCGGGATGGTTTGCAGTGCTGCGCCGAATTTGCCGATGAATGCCAGCACGATGGCAATGCACGCCGCCCAGATCATGACTTTTGGATTAAAGTTTTTGGTCAGCACCACCGCGCCAGTGACTTCGGAGTAGGTGGTGTTGGGTGGGCCGCCGAGGGCCGATGCAGCACTGGTAGCGAGGCCGTCGCCCAGCAGGGTGCGGTGCAGGCCGGGCTTCTCCAGATAGTTTTTGCGGGTGACGGTACCGATGGCGAGGATGTCGCCAATGTGCTCAATGGCTGGTGCGATAGCCACAGGAATCATGAACAGGATGGCTGCCCAGCTGAACTCCGGCGCCACAAAGTTGGGGATGGCGAACCAGGGCGCGTTGGTAATGGGTGACAGGTCCACGATGCCAGCGAAGGCGGAGAGTATGTACCCGACGATAATGCCGAACATGATCGGGATCAGGCGGAAGATTCCGCTGGACCAGACCGCCATAATCACGGTCACGGACAGGGAGATCATCGCAATCCAGATGGCGGTGTCGTAGGGCACCAGTTGTTGCGCGCCATCACCGGTGCGGCCGGAAGCCATGTGGACAGCCACCGGCGCCAGGCCAAGGCCAATCACCATAATAACCGGGCCGATAACCACGGGAGGCAACAAGCGGGTGATGAAACCGGTACCGCGCAGGCGTACAGCGCCACTCAGGATGATATAAAGGATGCCCGCGGCCATCAGGCCACCGAGTGTTTCCTCAAGGCCGAAGCGACCCTTGGCGGCAATGATCGGGGCGATAAAGGCGAAGGATGAGGCCAGGAAAATGGGAATCTGGCCGCCGGTGACGATGTGGAAAATCAGCGTGCCAATGCCGGCGGTGAACAGCGCAACGTTGGGATCGAGGCCGGTAATCAGGGGCATCAATACCAATGCGCCAAAAGCCACCAGGAGCATTTGTGAGCCGGCGATGGCCTGTTTCCAGACCGGGTCGGTGCTATGGTCCTGCATGGTTAGACGTCCTTCTGCTTGGTGCCGAAGATTTTGTCGCCGGCGTCGCCAAGCCCCGGAAGGATGTAACCTTTCTCATTTAGCCTGTCATCGATCGATGCGGTGTAGATCGACACATCTGGATGTTTCTCCAACACTTTTTTCACGCCTTCTGGTGCCGCAACCAGGACGAGTGCACGAATTTCGGTACTACCGGCTTTCTTTAGCACGTCGATGGTGGAGATCATGGAGCCACCGGTGGCCAGCATGGGGTCGACGATCATGGCCATGCGCTCATCCAGTTCGCCTACCAGCTTTTCAAGATAGGTGCTGGCTTCCAGGGTTTCTTCGTTGCGCACTTGGCCGACAACGCTGACCCGGGCACCGGGAATCAGGGTGAGTACGCCGTCCAGCATACCCAGGCCGGCCCGAAGAATTGGCACGATGGTGGTTTTCTTGCCCTGGATCTGTTCAATCTCCACCGGCCCGGCCCAGCCTTCAATGGTTTTCTTCTGCAGTGAAAAATCCTTGGTGGCCTCGTACGTCAACAAAGCACCGACTTCCTGAGCGAGCTCCCGGAAATTTTTGGTGCTGATGTCTGAGCGGCGCATCAGGCCGAGTTTATGGCGGATAAGAGGGTGCTTGACCTCGTGAATTGGCATGGGCTCACCTTTGCGTCTGGGTCGATGATGTGATTGGGCGCAGTAAAGACGCCAGCAAATGGCGCAAGGATACCGTATCTTGCCGAGCCCGTCAGGCGTGGTAAAAAGAAAAGCCGTGAGGGCTGGTACGGATCTTGCGAATACCTCGTCAAACGATGCGTCTGCGTCAAAAAAACGACCCGCACACCCCTGCGGTTTACCGCCAATCGGAGAGTTTCCCGGCATGGATCGAGCGCTAGTCCTCAATAATGTCAAATCCCTGACGCGGGGTAATATCGGCATTCCCGTGATGTTGATGGGATTGCTGGGCATGATGATTCTGCCCATGCCGGCGTTCATGCTGGACGTGTTCTTCACCTTCAACATTACCTTGTCGATCGTGATCCTGCTGGTGTGTGTCTACGCCTTGCGGCCGATGGAATTTGCATCCTTTCCAACTGTTCTATTGGTGGCAACACTGTTGAGGTTGGCGCTCAACGTTGCATCCACACGGATTGTTCTGCTCAACGGCCATGAAGGCGGTGATGCGGCCGGTAAGGTGATCGAGTCGTTCGGCGCGGTTCTCATCGGCGGTAACTACGCGGTTGGTCTGGTGGTCTTCGCCATCCTCATGATAATCAACTTCCTGGTGGTCACCAAAGGTGCTGGCCGGGTGTCGGAAGTAAGCGCACGTTTCACCCTGGATGCCATGCCGGGTAAGCAGATGGCCATCGATGCCGATCTCAATGCCGGTCTTATCAACCAGGAAGAAGCCAAGCACCGTCGCTCTGAAATTGCCCAGGAAGCAGACTTCTACGGCTCGATGGACGGCGCCAGTAAATTCGTCAAGGGCGACGCCATCGCCGGCCTGTTGATCCTGGCCATCAACCTGATCGGTGGCATTGCCATCGGTATGCTCCAGCACGGCCTCGATTTTGGTACGGCTACGCAGAACTATGCACTGCTGACCATTGGTGACGGTCTGGTGGCTCAGATTCCGTCACTGCTGCTGTCGACGTCTGCAGCGATTATGGTTACCCGGGTAACGTCCAGCCAGGACATGGGCGGGCAGATACTGCAACAAATGTTCAACGCCCCCAAGGCGCTGGGTATCGCGGCCGTTATTCTCATCATTCTGGGCCTGATTCCTGGCATGCCGCACGTAGCGTTCCTCGGTCTGGGCGCGATTGCGGGTGGTATTGCCTGGTACATATGGCAACAGGAACGCCAGACCGTTGAGGAGGATGGTGTGTTCCCGATCCGGGGCGGTGGTGCTCGTCCGGCAGGCCCGGGGCGCGACTTGCCACCTGGCGGTGAGGGCGGTGAACAGAGTGCCCAGCTGCCGCCGCCGGGAGAAACCCGGGAACTGGGCTGGGACGACGTGGCCACCGTGGATATCGTCGGCCTGGAGGTGGGCTATCGCCTGATTCCCCTGGTGGATAAATCCCAGGGCGGTCAGCTTCTCAGCCGTATCAAGGGCGTTCGCAAAAAGCTCTCACAGGATCTGGGCTTCCTGATGCCTTCGGTCCATATCCGCGACAACCTCGACCTGATGCCCAATGTCTACCGAATCACCCTGATGGGCGTCACCATTGCCGAGGCAGAAATCCATCCAGACCGTGAACTGGCGATTGACCCAGGTCAGGTGTTCGGCAAGATCGAGGGGATAGAGGGCAAAGACCCCGCCTTTGGTCTGGACGCCAGTTGGATCGAGCCGGATAAAAAAGACCAGGCACAGACCCTCGGTTATACCGTTGTGGACGCCAGTACCGTGGTGGCGACACACCTCAACCAGATCCTTCAGAAACACGCCCACGAACTGCTTGGCCATGAGGAGGCCCAGAAATGGCTGGACCAGCTCGAAAAAGTGTCGCCAAAGCTGGCGGAAGAACTGGTACCCACCACCATTTCTATCAGCCTGCTGCTGAAGGTGCTACAGAACCTGCTGAAAGAGGAAGTGCCGATCCGTGACATGCGCTCTATCGCGGAGGCCATTGTGAACGTCCATCCGAAGAGCCAGGACCCGAAACTGCTGACCACGGTTGCCCGCCAGTCACTGCGCCGGATGATTGTCCAGAGTATCTGTGGCAACGACGCAGAGATCCCGGTGATTACTCTGGATCCGGACTTGGAACAGTTATTGCTGAAGTCCATGCAGCAGAGTCAACAATCCGGCGGTCAGGAAGACATCGGGCTGGTGCTGGAGCCAAATATGGTTGAGAAGCTTCAGCGGTCGCTCCAGGACAGCGTCCAGCGCCAGGAAATGCTGGGCAAGCCGGCGATTCTCCTGGTTTCCGGGCCCTTGCGCCCGGTACTGGCAAAGTTTGCCAGCTACGGAGTCGAGCGCCTGCATGTACTGTCGTATCAGGAAATTCCGGATAACAAACAGATCACTATTGTCGCATCCGTCGGCCAGTAAAGGCCGCGGCTGGAAAGGCGGAAGGCGCTGAGAAGCGTTGACCGAAAGGAGGCATCATTATGAAAGTAAAGCGGTTTTTCGCCAAAAGCATGGCTGAGGCACTGCGTCAGGTGCGGGATCAGATGGGGCCCGATGCCGTGATCCTTTCCAATCGTCGTGTTGATGGCGGCGTCGAAATTGTGACAGCGCTCGATTACGACGAAAACATGGCGCGTCAGCGTCTCGGAGACGCCGCACGGGAAGCCACCAATGGCTCACGGCTAGCCGAGTTGCAGGCGGAACAGCATCGCCGCCTGGAGGACGAACTCGGCCGCTCCCGTGATCGCATTCGTGAGGTGCGTGAAAAGCGTGCAGCGTTTGGTAGGGCGAGGGTGGGTGGTGAGTTTGGTGACGCTGGTCTTTCTGAGGAAGCACTCGTCAACGACGATACTGTGGTTGTTGAAGAGCCGTCGACCGCACGTGCTGCCTATTCCGGCGAGCTTGCGCAAATGCGCGCGGAAATCAGTTCTCTTCGTGACCTGGTCAGTGCCCGCAACGGCGGTGAACCCGAACAAACAGCGGTGAACGCAGTACAGCAGAGGCTGTCTGAAAAGTTGCAGGAATTTGGTCTCGGGCTGGAACTCGCCAATTCTCTGTCCCGACGTCACCGGGCCGGCCGGCTTGAAGACGGTTGGAAACAGTCTCTGAAAATGCTGGCCGCCGGTGTAAAGACCACGCGCACCGAGTGGGCGGAAGAGGGTGGTGTCTATGCCCTGGTGGGACCAACCGGGTCCGGCAAGACGACGACCATCGGCAAGCTGGCCGCACACTACGTTCTGCGCCACGGCCCTGACTCTCTGGCACTGGTCACAACCGATCGCTATCGGGTTGCGGCACACGAGCAATTATTCGTGTTCGGGCGCATACTGAACGTTCCGGTTCGGGTTGTGGACGAAACCCATTCCCTGGATGACATACTGGACGAGCTGTCGGACCGGCATTTGGTGCTGATTGACACAGCTGGGCTTACCAGCACCGACAAGGGCTACGAGGAGCAACTCATGGAGCTGGCTCGCAGTCATCACCGGATTCGAACCCATCTGGTGGTTTCGGCAACCAGTCAGCCGCGCATCATGAAATCCGTCTGGCATTGCTATAAGATGGCAAATCTTACGGGTTGTGTGATGACCAAAATCGATGAAGCATTGACCCTGGGTGAATCGCTGGGATTCGTCATGGAAACGGGATTGCCGGTGGCCTATTACACCGACGGGCAGAAAATCCCGGAAGACTTGCACCACGCTGAGTCCATCCCGCTGGTGCGTTTAGCCGTGGAGAGGCTGAAGAAACTCCAGCAGCAACAGGCAGTCGCTGTTTAAAAACAACACAGCCTGCGGTTAAACGCGGCAAGAGATCAGAGTCAGTATGAGCAGACCACATCCGGTACAGGTTATTGCCGTTTCCGGCGGGAAAGGGGGCGTTGGCAAGAGCAACGTATCAGTAAACCTTGGCATCGCCCTCGCGCAAATGGGGCGTCGGGTGGTACTGCTAGACGCCGATCTTGGTCTTGCCAACATTGACGTGCTTCTGGGTATTACCGCCAACCGCAACATACAGGATGTCATTGCCGGGGATTGTGACTTGCGGGATGTGCTGGTCAATGGACCCGGTGGCATTAAAATCGTGCCCGCCTCCTCGGGGACTCAGCGCATGACTCAGCTTTCCACGCTGGAGCATGCTGGCCTGATCAACGCTTTCAGTGAACTGGGTGACCAGATCGATGTGCTGATTGTTGATACCGCTGCGGGTATTTCCGAATCGGTGGTGAGTTTCCTCCGAGCCTCACAGGAACTATTGCTGGTTGTCTGTGATGAACCTACGTCTATTACCGACGCCTACGCCCTTATAAAGCTCATGAACCGGGATTACGGCACCAACCGCTTCCGTATACTGGCCAACCAGGTCAGGAATGAGCAGGAAGGTCGCCACCTGTTTGAAAAACTGACCCGGGTTACCGAGCGCTTTCTTGATGTGGCACTACAATATGTGGGTATCGTGCCGTATGACGAGGCCGTAAAAAAGGCGGTACAGCGGCAGCGTGCCGTGCTGGATGCCTACCCACGGGCAAAAGCATCGTTGGCGATCAAGAGCCTTGCGGAGAAAGTGGATAGCTGGCCGCTGCCATCGTCGCCCCGGGGGCACCTGGAATTCTTTGTGGAGCGGCTCGTCGAAGTCTGATTTTGATCCTGTCACTGAATAGCCGGATACATGACATTGGCGAAAGAACTTGGAATCTACAACCGGACGGGTACACGCGGACCTTCCCAGCTCGTTGAGGAACAGGCCCCGCTGGTCAAAAAAATAGCGCTTCACCTCATGGCGCGGCTGCCGGCATCTGTCCAACTGGATGATCTTATGCAGGCAGGCATGATTGGTTTGTTGGAAGCTGCACAACGATACAGTTCCGACAAGGGGGCTACCTTTGAGACATACGCCGGCATCCGGATCCGCGGAGCCATGGTGGATGAAATTCGCAAGGGTGACTGGGTCCCCCGATCCGTCCACAGGAATTCCCGCCGCATTGCCAAAGCCATCAAGGTTGTCGAGGATCGCCTGGGCCGGGAGGCCCAAGACTCGGAAGTAGCCGAAGAGCTCGGGCTGGACCTCGACGAATACTATTCCTCCCTGAGCGATGCCAACAGTGGTCGACTTTTTAGTCTGGATGAGCTCAATGAATCCGGCGAGCTGCCGATAGAAGAAACAGAGGGCAGCGATAACCCACTGGATGGCCTGGCGTCTGACAACTTCCGCAAGAACCTGGCCACCGCGATTGGTGATCTGCCCGAGCGAGAAAAGCTGGTGCTCAGCCTTTATTACCAGGAAGAGCTGAACCTGAAGGAAATCGGTGCCGTGCTGGGTGTTAGCGAAAGTCGGGTCAGCCAGATTCACAGTCAGGCCGCGCTCCGTCTGCGGGGACGTCTCACTGGTTGGCAGCACTGAACAGGCCATCGCCCTGTTGAACGGCGTTACCAGGCATTCTTTACTGTAGCCTTTTGGTAACCGGCGCTTTACAACCGGCCCAAAGGCCACACAATAAGCGGTTAAACTACCCGGCCTGCTAGACTGTGAGCCGGGAGCCAAAAACGAATTCCGGGCGTTTTTAACTGGAGGTCCCATTGGACAAGAATATGAAAATCCTGATTGTGGATGACTTCTCCACAATGCGACGGATCATTAAGAACCTGCTTCGTGATCTTGGTTTTACCAATACTGACGAAGCGGACGATGGCAATACCGCACTGCCGATGCTCAAGAGCGGAAAGTACGATTTTCTGGTAACCGATTGGAATATGCCAGGGATGTCCGGGCTCGATCTGCTTAAGGAAGTCCGTGCCGACGATAACCTGAAGACCCTGCCTGTGCTTATGGTGACCGCCGAGGCGAAGCGGGACCAGATCGTCGCCGCTGCGCAGGCCGGCGTGAACGGCTATGTGGTTAAGCCCTTCACGGCAGCCGTACTCAAGGAGAAGATTGAGAAGATCTTCGAACGCATCCAGTAATCAGAGGTCGGACGGCTCCCATGAGCAATAGCAATAAAGACCCACAGGGGCTCGACCCGGAGGTTACGGATAAGCTCCGCAGCCAGGCGGCCGAGTTGGTCGAGCAGGTCAACGCTGGGGAATACGGCCGCGCGATGACCCTGATCAATGAGCTGAGCGAGGTGAGGGACCAGAGCCTGTATCGGGAAGTAGGGCGACTGACTCGCAGCCTCCATGAGGCGATCCGCAACTTCCAGATTGACCCCCGTAACGCTGAACAGTCCGAAGCCCTTTCGAAGATGACCGATGCGTCGGATCGTCTGGAGTACGTGGTTCAGATGACCGGTAAAGCGGCCAACCGGACCATGGACCTGGTTGAGGAGGCCATGCCCAAGGCCAGCGCCCTCCGCGACGAGGCCGCGGAGCTGAGAGACCAGTGGCAGAAATTGCGCCGCCGTGAGATGGCCCCGGCGGAATTCCGTGAGCTCTATGCCCGTATCGATACGTTTTTCGTTACCTTGAACACCGATGCAGGAGCGATGTATGACAATCTGTCGGAGATTCTCCTGGCTCAGGATTTTCAGGACCTCACAGGGCAGGTGATCCAAAAGGTCACCACTCTGGTTAAAGAGGTGGAAGAGCATCTGTTGAGCCTGGTAGTGATGGCGAGCCATGTGGACCAGATGACCGGCACCGTCCATGAACTGGAAGAACGGGAAAAGATATCGGCAGAACAGGGTGTCGGTCCACAGATCAAGGCCGAAGAACGCGAAGATGTAGTATCGGGACAGGACGATGTTGATGATCTTCTGTCCAGTCTCGGTTTCTGAATAAAAGAGGGTAACGCATGGCGTTTGATGCCGATGAAGAGATCCTGCAGGACTTCCTTGTTGAGGCAGGCGAAATACTCGAAAAGCTGTCGGAGCAACTGGTCGACCTGGAGCAAAATCCGGACGACAGCGATCTGCTCAACGCCATCTTCCGGGGTTTCCACACCGTAAAGGGCGGTGCTGGGTTTCTGCAACTCGATGCCTTGGTGAACTGTTGCCATTCCGCGGAAAATGTTTTCGATATCCTGCGTAACCACAAGCGCAAGGTAGATTCCGAATTGATGGACGTGGTGCTGGAAGTCCTGGATCACGTCAATGCCATGTTTGAACAGGTTCGTCATCACGAAGAACCGACGCCAGCTCCCGAGGAGCTGATCGCCGCCCTCGACGCATTGGCGCAACCGGCAGGGGGAGTCGCCGCCGGCAAACGCAGCGGTCGCTCGTGAAGCTGTCTCTTATACA
>CAJXOQ010000062.1 GCA_913057975.1 uncultured Marinobacter sp. | reverse complement strand
CCTCTCTATTCGTCGGCAGCGTCAGATGTGTATAAGAGACAGGCATAGGCCTCCAGGACCTGGATCATCTCCCGAGCCACGCCCATCTGCTGATCCGGCTCGGCACTGTTTGCCACTGTCGGAGCTCCGGTGAACAGCAGCAAACTCACGGCTGCAATGAGCGATGTTCGAACGGACCTCATGGCAATCTCCGCGTTCGGTGATAATGGCGATGTTCCGACCGTAACACGAACACATTCTGCGGTACCTGACCGGAAAGTTCTGAAACCCTGGCACTTTGGTACCATGGAAGAGCCGTCGACAACCTCGATAAATAAGGCTGTCACCGGCCTGTGTAGTCGAGTAAAATCCGCACTTTTGAAAATGAAATTGAGGCAGCGTAATGGGCAGAGCCTATCAAAACCGCAAAGACTCCATGGCCAAAACGGCCGCCGCCAAAACCAAGGTCTACAGTAAGTACGGCCGCGAAATCTATGTGTGCGCCAAGTCCGGCGGCCCGGACCCGGATGCCAACCTCAGCCTGCGTGGCCTGATCGACCGTGCCAAGAAAGATCAGGTGCCCGCGCACGTCATTGAGAAGGCCATCGAGAAAGCCCGGGGTGGCGCTGGTGAGGATTTTTCCCCTGCTCGCTACGAAGGATTCGGCCCCGGCAACTGCATGGCCATCGTGGATTGCCTGACCGACAACCCCAACCGTACCTTCGGCGACGTACGCCTGGCGTTTACCAAGACCAAGTGCAAAATCGGCACCCAGGGCAGCGTCAGCCATATGTTCGATCATTGCGCCATTCTCGGGTTCAAGGGCGACGACGAGGAAGCGGCCCTGGAAGCACTGATGATGGCGGATGTGGATGTCACTGACATTGAGCACGAAGAGGGTATGATTACTGTGTTCGCGCCTCACACCGAATACGCCAAGGCGCGACAGGCACTGCAGGAAGCGTTTGAAGGCCTGGAGTTTGAAGTGGATGAGATCCAGTTCCTGCCCCAGACCACCACCACTGTCGAAGGCGACGACATTGAGCTGTTCGAGAAGTTTATGGACATGCTGAACGACCTCGATGACGTCCAGAATGTTTACCACAACGCAGTCATCGCAGACTGACGGGAGCAACACCTTGGCCAGGGTCGTCATACTCAAAACAGGTAACACCTACCCGTCCCTTCTGGAGTCGTTCGGGGATTTCGATAGCTGGTTCCTGGCAGGGCTGGCTCCGGAGCTCGACCTTAAGGTGGTCGATGTCACGGTTGACGATCTGCCGGGCAAACCCCGGGATTGGGACGGGATCGTGGTGACGGGATCTCCGGCCATGGTCAGCGACCGGGCGCCCTGGAGTGAGCATACCGGCGCCTGGCTGGCTGAGGCAGTGACGGAAGAGGTGCCAGTTCTGGGTGTCTGCTATGGCCATCAGCTGCTGGCCCACGCTCTGGGTGGTGAAGCAGGTTATCATCCACAAGGCCGGGAAACCGGCACCCATCAGGTAGAGTTGCTGGACGCTGCGATGGATGACCCTCTGTTTAAGGGGTTGCCCCAAACATTTCCGGCGCAATTGACGCATCGGCAATCCGTACTCAGGTTGCCGGAGAATGCCGTTCTCCTGGGCCGAAACGAGTTCGAACCGCACCAGGCCTTTCGTGTGGGCCGCTGCGCCTGGGGTATCCAGTTCCACCCGGAATTCTCAGCAGAGGTGATGCGGGCCTACCTCAAGGTGCAGGCACCCGATCTGGAAAAGGAAGGGCTCGATGCCAAGGCTCTGATTGAGAATGTGATCGACGCGCCCAACGCCACGTCCCTGCTCGGTCGGTTCTCCCGACTCGTGCTCAACGGCCTGCCAGTGGACCACTAATCCAGTATGTAGGCGGTTTTCTCCAGCGCATTTTCCTCTTCGTCAATGAAGCGGAATTCGTTCCAGCCAATGCGAACCAGGTCGTTACTGTTCAGGCGCTGGCGTCGGTCAATCCGCAGTTCGTTCACAAACGTTCCGTTGGTGCTGTTCTGGTCGGTGATGTAATAGTCCACCGTACCTTCCAGATAGGCATTGGGCACCGCCTCGATCAACGCATGATGGCCACTGACCGAAATTTCGTCGATGCGGATATCGTTGTCGCCACGCCTGCCGACATGAATCTCCGGCTGCTCCAGCTCAAAAGTGGTCACCACAACGTTGTCCACCAGTTGGGAAAGTGACGCCATACAGGCCTCCTCCATTAATTAAGAATCAACAGTACAACGGACACGTTGTCGGCCGCCTCGTTATCCAGGCTCGCATCCACCAGCGCCCGGACCTTATCGCCGGGTGTTTCGCACACAGACATCAGCGACAGCCATTGGTCCTCCGGCAAAGCACCCGTAAGGCCATCGGAACAGAGCAGCAGGGAATCTCCTGCCGCCATTCCCACGCGGCGAAAGCTGGCAATGGCCGAGGAGGCGCCAAGCGCGCGCGTCAGCACATTACGAAAAGGCACATGGGGCACGTCATCAGGGCGGATGCTGCCATCATCCAGCATGTTCTGTACCACGGTGTCATCCCGGGTCTGGCATGCCAGCTCACGCTCCTGAACGAGATAGCAGCGGGAGTCCCCCAGGTGGGCAATGTGAGCCTCACCGTCAATCACCCACGCCATCACCAGCGTGGTCCCCATTTTTGCCAGGTCTGCATCGGCAGCCCTTTGATCGGCAATTCGCTCACTGGCCAGGTTGATCGCAAACTGTATGGCGTCGTCCGGCTCATCCGGCACACCTTCATCCGGCGACAACCAGGGCACCAGCACTTCCATCACCGTGTCTACGGCTATACGGCTGGCCACTTCCCCGCCGTGGTAACCGCCCATGCCATCGGCAACCACAAGCAGCACCTGCCGGTTATCCTCGCTGACCCGCCAGTCAATAGCGTCCTGGTTGGCTGTACGCAACGCCCCTACATCCGTTATGCCAGCCACCTGGGGATTCATCACGATGCTTCCTCCCTTGCCTCACGGCTCGCCTGTCTTCGCAACGCTTCCGCCATGGTGGCGGCACTCAGGAAGCGCTTGTCAGGCTCCCGTTGTATGGCTTTATTAATCAGACGGACAACACCGTTGGGGAGTTCCGGGTTGAACTCGCGGACACTCCGTGGGCGCTTGTTCAGAATCTGGTAGGTCAGGTTGGCCAACGTGTCGCCCTGATAGGGTGTTTCCCCGCACACCAGTTTGTACAACGTGATTCCCAGACTGTAGGTATCGGTGGCGCCAGTCACTTTCTGGCCCTTGAGCTGCTCAGGGGACATATACAGTGGGCTGCCCATGACACTGCCGGTGCGAGTCCGGGAGTCATCCGAGATCTTGGCTATGCCGAAATCGGTAATCTTGATCTCACCGTTGTCCGGGTTGAAGATGATGTTACCCGGTTTGATATCGCGATGGATGATCTTCTGGCGATGCGCGTAATCGAGGGCATCCGCCACCCGGGCGACGATATCCAGCACCTTCGCCAGCGGCAGTAAACGCCCCGGCTTGCCAAATTCACTAAGCGGCCTGCCCTTGGCATAATCCATGGCGATAAACGCAAGGTCAGCCTCTTCCCCGACATCATACACAGTGACAATTGCCGGATGGCTGAGGCGGCCCGCCGCCTCAGCTTCCCGAAAGAACCGTGATTTCAGGTCCCGCAGCTCGTTGTCCTCAAACGCCTGGTAACTGAGTGTCTTGATGGCCACGGTACGGGCTATTTTGGGATCCTTGCCGAGATAGACCACACCCATGGCGCCCCGCCCTATCTCACGCTCGATCTCGTAGCGGCCCAGGGTGGGACGGCTGACGCTCTGCTCGGGCATGACCAGGGTTCGGGTATTGTCAAAACCACCGGGAGAAACGACGGTTGCCTCGGTGGTCAGGCTCCCGAGTGCCGCCAGGCGTTCTTCCACGTCCCGATACTTTCGCTTCTGCTGAAGAATCTGCTGGTAGGTGGCGGACGCGCGGTCATACTGCCGTTTGCGCTCCTGCTGAATGGCGATGTCGTATTGCAATGCCAAGGTATCTTCGGTGGGCGGGCATTCAGCCAGCACCTCCAGCGCCTCTTCGGGCTGTCCCTGTTGCAGCAGCAAACGGCCAAGCCGTGTGCGGGCTACGCGGACATTCTCCGACAACGCGACGATATCCCGCCTTGGTTGCAGCCAGAACAGCATGATGACATAGCCGACCATCAGCAGGGTGACCACTTCACCCAATGGCAGCCAGGCGCTCTGATAGAACATGAGCGCCGCTTGTAGAACCACCAGAGCCCCGGCAACGAGTAATAGCACCGGTAGAGCAACCGCGCCTCCCATTTGGGGAACCGCAAGCACCAGGATCAGTGCCGACGCCATCAAACCGGCGCGAATCGCCAGCGCCGACCACTCGGGTTCGACAAGCCCCCGGGCCTGAAGCGCCGTTGCGAATGCGGCCGGTGACATATCCACAACCTTAACGGCATCCTCAATGCCCGCAGGGTTGCCAAGAGTGCTGAACAGTAGCCGATCTAACCAACCCAGCAGCGGCAATGCGTCCCCCACAAACACAGAGGCCAGCGCCAGCACAACAATAAGCAGGCGCAAACTGAACAGACGGGAACCAATTAGAGCCAGTGAATTCACAGGAATCGTTGTCGTAAATGATTGATACGACAAGTTTAGAAAGTGAATGCCGGCAGCGATAGCTCAAGACGGACCTTTTTTGTAAGTGTTTGTTTAGCTGGGACCAGGATCACGTCGCGATCATTATTAATCCAGGATGACAAGGGTGTAAGGACGACACAGGTTCCGGTGCAGTATAGTTTCGTCTTTGGACCCTTTCCGTCAGGAAGTACGACGATGACAGTGAAGTTACTGATCGGCCTGGTTATTCTGACCATTACAACAACCGGTTTTTACCACACATTGAAGCCCCTACCCCCCGGGTTCGGTTACGAGGGCAATCCCCATCCTCTGACGAATGCCAAGCTGCTCACCGACAGAACCCTGCACTTCGGCAACGAAGAGCCTCGGCTGGACCACGAGATTTTCGACGAGGCCCTCGATATGGTTTCGAACGCCCGCCGCTTCGTACTGGTGGACATGTTCCTCTTCAACGACACCCGTGAAGAAGGCAGCCGTCAGCGGCCATTGGCACAGGAGCTGACTGAAGCTCTGCTCGAGCAGCAGGAGGCGAATCCGGATGTGCGTATTGTCGTTATTTCCGACCCCATCAACACCGTATACGGCGGCACAGTCTCGCCCTATTTCAAGCAACTAAGACAGGCCGGCATTCCAGTGATAGAAACCAGGTTGGAGCGCCTTCGTGACAGCAACCCGACCTGGTCCGGCCTGTGGCGCTTCTGTTGTCAGTGGATGGGCAACTCGGCAACCGGCGGCTGGCTACCGAACGCACTCGGTGAGCAGCCGGTCACCCTGCGCAGTTACCTGGCACTCCCCAACTTCAAGGCCAACCACCGCAAAGTCCTGATCACCGACAACGCAGAGGGCTTTAACGCCCTGGTGACCTCCGCCAACCCACACGATGGCAGTAGCCGGCACAGCAACATCGGCCTGAGATTCGGAGGGCCAGCCGTGGCCGATTTGCTGCTCAGTGAGCGTGCCGTTCTGGCCATGTCCGGTGCAGACACCGAGGTGGTGGATGAAATGATCAGCAGCCTACCTCAAGCCGCGGCCGGCATCGATTCAGTCGATACCATCCAGGTCGTCACAGAATCGGCCATACGGACAACCGCCAGGGACATCATTGGCACCGCAAAAGCAGGCGACAGGCTGGATCTGGCCATGTTCTACCTGTCACACCGAACGTTACTGGAAGAATTGAAAGAAGCCCACGAACGCGGTGTCGAAGTGCGGGTACTGCTGGACGCCAACAACGATGCCTTTGGCATGGAAAAAAGCGGAATACCCAACCGCCAGGCAGCCATGGAACTCAATGGCGCCGGCATTACCGTACGTTGGTGCAATACCGAAGGTGAACAGTGCCACAGTAAACTACTGGTCAGACGGGACACCCCAGGCAACGCTCAACTGCTACTCGGCTCGGCCAATTTCACCCGCCGCAACCTCGACGACCTGAACCTTGAAACCAGTGTACGCGTGCGCTCCACCGTGCACTCAGAGACCGTTCGCAAAGCGGCCGGCTTCTTCGACGAGCAATGGAACCACGGCCCGGGTGACACACCAGTCATGAGCCTGCCCTACAATGCCTGGGCCGATGAATCCCGGATACGGTATTGGCAATACAGGCTGATGGAGGCAACGGGACTGTCCACGTTTTAAGTTTCTGTCATCATTCGGAACCTGGCCCTCCGATAACGCGTGCTACTATTAGGTCAGCTTGAATGTCGGATGTAGGAGTCGGCTACATCGCAGGCAACAACCGGAAAGACCGCTTCTTGAATGAAAAATAACAGGAGAGTGTAATGCAAACCCTGAGAAACCATCTGCGGTACGTATCGTTTGTCATGGCCATCATGATGGCTTTCGGCTCCGTTTGGGCATCGTCTGCCTCGGCGGGTATGGTTGGAACCGGTGAGCTGCTGACCGAGCAACGCACGGATCTGGACCGCCAGTCACTGCTCAACATGCTTGAGCAGGATGAGGTTAAAGAGAAACTGGCGGAAATGGGTGTTAGTCAGGAGCAGGTTGAACAGCGCATCCAGAACCTGACGCCGGAGGAATTGTCGGCCTTTGAGCAACAACTGGCGGAGGCTCCCGTTGGCGAGGGCGTTGTCGGGATCATCGTTCTGTTCCTGCTGGTGTTTATCATCACCGATATGCTGTGCGCTACCAATATCTTCCCGTTCATCAACTGTATCCGGTAGCGCAATAGCTCCGTGACCAGCCCTACCCAGTTGCACCTGCTGCGAGTCGTTGTCAGTCTCTTACTGGCAACGATTCTGGCGGGCTGCGCAAGCCGCCCCCAATGGCCAGATACCCCCGCCCTGAACACGGCCGGTGTTGACCAGCGGAAAGTGCTGGATCATGTTCCCTTTCACGCTCAGGAACTGTACCAGTGCGGCCCGGCGTCCCTGGCCATGATGCTCAATAGCCAGGGCCTGAACACCAACCCCACCGTACTGAAGGAATTGGTGTACCTGCCTGCCCGCCAGGGCAGCCTGAAAGTTGAAATGGTATCCGCCGCCCGATCCCATGGCTTACTGGTCTACCCGCTGGACGGTTCACTCAAGAGCCTGTTGGAGGAAATAGCCTCTGGCCACCCGGTGCTGGTGATGCAGAATTTGCGATTCGACTGGTGGCCACAATGGCATTTTGCCGTGGCGATTGGTTACGACGCGAGCGACCGCTCCATCATCCTTCACACCGGTACCCAGGAGCGGCACGAGCAGGCACTGGAAGTGTTCATGGCCACATGGGACCGCGCAGACAACTGGGCCACGGTCATCCTGCCGCCCGACCGACTACCTGCAACGGCGCAGCCCCTGCGCTATCTGACATCCGCCAACGACCTGGAAACCACCGGCAGGACCATCGCTGCCACTGAAGCCTATCGAACGGCCGAACAGGCCTGGCCAAACCAACCGGCTGCCATCATGGGGCAGGGAAACATTGCCTGGCAACAGGGCCAGGTGGACCTGGCCGCGCAACATTTCCTGAGACTGACCGCCAAATTCCCGAACCTGGCCGCAGGCTGGAACAACCTGGCCCACGCACTGGCCACCCATGGCTGTGCCACGGCATCAAGGACTGCAGCGAGCTGTGCCAGCGCCATCGATCCAGAGCGTTTCGACGGCAATGTCCAGAACGACAGCGATGGACCCCGTCCCGTCGAGTGTCCTGTACTGGACTGCCCTACCCCGATTCACTGAATCTTCTGGAACAGCGCGACGTCCTTGGCCGGAACCTCCAGGCGCCACCCATACCTCCGGGCCAACCAGGCCATGGTGAACTCCCGATAAAACACAACGTGGGTTGGGTCCCGCCGGTAATGCCAGTTGGCAAATAGCTGGTCGTCTGTCTGGAAGCAGGTCATCACACCCAACCAGCCACCCGGTTTCAGCAGCCTGTCCAGCCGACGAAACGTATCCGCCGGGCGATGAAGGTGTTCCACCACCTCCGTGCAGGTTACGAAATCATACTGGTGGTCCAGAACAGACGTTTGCGGATGAAAGAAGGGATCATAGAGCGCCATGTCCATGCCCGCTTCCCGCAGCATCCCGGCCAGCGCCGGGCCGGGGCCACAACCAAAATCCAGGCCGCGTGCACCCGCTTCCAGCCGATCGAGTAACGGACTGGTCATCTTCGAAAGAAAGCGGCGATAGCCCTCATCTTCCGGATGATTGTCGTGAAGGTTGTAGATATCCCTTTCCCGGCGCTCGTCCAGCCAGCAAGACGAGTCCATGACTGTGGCCTCACAGGTTTCACAACGATAATACGGTATGTCTTTGATGGTCTGGAACGGCACCAGTGAGCGTGTTTCACACACCGGACAGGGCGCTTTCAATGGGAGATCTCCTGCAAAATCTAACGAATGTTTCATTGTCATTTCCGGCCATCACACCAGAACCGTGACCGGTGAGCAAAATCGACCCGAGCAACCCTGCCTATACTGGGCCAAGACAGAGTAAACAACTGTGCGCTGAACGCGACAGTTCCAGTTCAATAAGGCTACCTCTCATGGAACGAACGGTGGAAACGTCCAGCCCGATGGCGCTCGAAGTGCCGCTGATCTCGGCACGCTACGCCCGACAGTTTATTCGGTTTATGGAGCGCAAGGGCGTTCGGCGCCAAGCCATCCTGGGAGATACCGACATTTCCAGCGACATGCTGGACGATCCCGATGCGAGTCTTTCCATGGGGCAGGTCCGGCAACTGCTGGGCAAGGCGGAGTGGCTGATGGGCGACGAGAGGGCGGCCTTCCAGTTCGGCCAGCAACTGGACCTCCCGGCCCACGGATTACTTGGCTTCGCCGTGCTCGGCCAGGAAAACCCCCGGCGACTGATCAGCATGATTGTACAGTACTTGCGCGTGGGCCTGCCGCTGATGGACATGGACCTCAGTTCAACCGGATCCACTTTCAGGATACAACTGATCGACAATTGGGGCCTTGGCGACTTACGCCCCTGCCTCACCAAAATCTATATGGGCAGCATCCATCGAATTTCATCCCAGGTGTGCAATCACTTCTGTTTTGAGTTCGATTTCAACTCGTCCCTGGAACCCGAGCAGTGGCGCAGCATTGCTGCCGACTGCGAATTTCGCTTCAACGCTCCGGCGAGCCAGGTCACCATGCCTTTGTCCGGCCGACCTGTTCGCAACGACGATACTGGCCTGGAATTCATCCTGGCCAACGCCCGCTCACGAGAGCGGGAACCGTCAGAACAGGCCGATGAAACCGTCATGCAGGTGCGGGAGATGATCATGAGCCAACCGGGCCGCCCCTGCACTATGGACAATCTTGCACGTCGGCTCGACATGAGCCCCCGCACCCTGCGACAGCACCTGTCGACCGCAGGCACCTCATTCAGAGTGCTCAGAAACGAGATACGCCAGAACTTTGCCACGCTATACCTCACCGATACAGTCGTCCCACTCGATTCCATTGCTGAAAAGCTGGGATTCAGCGACCAGGCCGGTTTTACCAAAGCCTACCGCTCCTGGACAGGCCAGACGCCCGGAGATGTCCGCCGGCAGGCCCGCGACCGTAAATAGCTCTCATCCTCAAAGAGCTCTCGCTCCTGATAGCACACACTGAATGATTTTCGGGATTTGAAGGGCGTCACGAAATTGGAATTTCCCCGGTTCTCTCTCCGCTTTGAACAAAAACCTTGCCGGCCTTAGCAATGACCCGAACCGCTCGGCGACGGCCTAATGGCACTGCGTGGAGATAGTAACCCCCGCGCAGTCATAAAGGGACACATTGCAAGACCGATACAGCAGTCCTCATCGGTGATTTCTGCATACCCACACAACAAAGATTGAAACCCTAGAGGACGAACTCATGAAACTCAGGAATCCCAACAAAAGCGTCCGCACGCTCGGTACTGCGATAGCAGCCGCGGCGCTTATGACCGGTGGTGGCAATGCCGTTGCCGAACCGGTGTCACTGGAATTGGAATTCACCTGCCCGTTCCCGTTGATTGGCGAACAGCCCATTCGAGCGCAAATCAGTGCCGATGTACCCACCCAGGCAACAGTGGGGCAACCCACACCAGAGTTCACGGTGGACGCCCTGACAACGGTGAATGAAGATTCCAGGCTGGGCCTCAAGCTGGTGGGTTCCGCCACCATTGAAGGCACCGCCACCAACGAAACCATTGTTGTCACGCCGAGCCGTGAGATTGACCTGACGGTACCGCTGACCATTCCCCAGTCGCCCATTCCCGATGAAACCGGCGAATTTACCGTTCCGGCTCAGGGCACTTCCCCGGCCATCACCTTCACCGAGGATGATGTTGGCGAGGCGGTCATTAGCATCGGTGGCCTTACACTCGACATGATCGCCCGTGTTGAGAACGGCGATATTGCGCCTGCGCCCATCGGCGAATTTACCTCCGAGTGCGTTCAGAACGCCGGCCAGGACAACATTCTGCAGACCGTGCAGGTGGTTCCCGACGAGCAGTTTGAACCCCGTATCGCGGTCAGCCCGGAAAACATCGACTTCGGCAACGTGCAGGCCGGCACCACCGCGGAAGAGGTGGTTACCGTTTCCAACACCGGCCAGGCAGAACTTGGCATCAACAACATCAGCCTTGGCGGTGCGGACGCAGCAGCGTTCACCCAGACCAACAGCTGTACCACCGTTGCTGCCGGCGAAAGCTGCGACGTCAACGTCACCTATATCCCCGATGGCGAAGGTGACCAGAGCGCTACTCTGAGCATTGAATCCGGCGACGCCGAGAACCCTGTGGTGGACGTACCGCTGACAGGCACCAGCGTGCTCGCGCCCGTTCCGGAAATCAGCGTTACGCCTGCTGACGTCAGCTTTGGCTCGGTGATGCTCGGTGAAACTGCCACCGCGCAGGTCACCATTGCCAACGAAGGCAACGCATCGCTGATGATCAACGCCATTGAGATTGCCGGCACCAACAGCAGCGATTTCACCCAGACCAACGACTGCACAACCGTGGCACAGGATGGAAGCTGTACCGTTGATATCAGCTTCATGCCGTCTGCCGCCGGTGGACGCAGCGCGACGCTCAACATTGCCTCTGACGACCCTGAAACCCCGGACGTCTCCGTGGCTCTGAGTGGTCAGGGTAACGATGGCAGCGACGACGTGCTCGAGGTGCTTCTGGATCTGGAAGGACAGACCAACATCAACGCTTCCGGAAGCTCTCTGCCTCTCTCAGGCAGCATTGCAACACAACTGGAGCTGGCAACCGGTATGTTCGAAGCAGATCTTGCGCTTGACCCCACCCAGGGACAATTCAAGATCCCGCTGCTGTTCAAGAGCTTGACTGCCAACGCGAAAGTGATGTTCGAACAGGCTGACATGACAACGGGCACGCTGATAGACGGCAACCTGACGGCCAACTCCTCGCTGTATGTGGAAGTACCGAAGGTAACCGTACGCCTGTTCGGACTGAAGATTCCGGTAGGTGGCGGCAAGGATTGCCGCACGGCGGATCCGGTCAACATCGAGCTGGCTTCGGTGGAAGGCACCAACTTCTCGCTGTCCGAGGGCGGCGATGTGACTGGCAACTACACACTGCCTCCCCTGCAGAACTGCGGTCCGCTGACCGACGTTCTCAACCAGTTCCTCGCTGGTCCGGACAATGGCATTGATCTGACATTGACCCCGAACCTCTGAGGGAAATAAGGGAGGTCCCCAGAGACCTCCCGGTTTGCCGGTAGCCGCACTTTCGGGTGCCGGCAAACCACCATAATAACACCAGGAAGGATGATAACAATGAAAAGCCTGAAGCAATCAGCGTTAGTGTTAGCCATCGCGGGCCTGCCCCTGAGCGGGTATGCCGAACTCAAACCACTGCACGACGCCGACATGGGCCAGATTACCGGCCAGGCCGGCGTTACCATTGAACTCGAAACCCAGGTCACCATGGACGAGTTCACCTACACCGATGAAGGCACGCTGGGCATCAGCGACATCTTCATTGGCGGTGCGAATCGCATCGACATGTTCGAGGAATTCACCTCCGGGCGCGACGCCATTTTCGGCACCAGCAGCACGGATCTGATCGACAACATCAAGATTGAACTGGATGTCGCTGACGATGGCGATGCCATTATCAACGTATTCCCCATCACCGCACGGCCCGTGGACTTCGCCGTACGCACCGGCGCCTGGGAGCTGCGGGGCAACGGCGGCGAGAGCACGTTGTTGGCGGACAACTTCTCTGCGGAGGGCCTTATACTCCAGGCTCAGGCAACCGTGGATACCGACACGGACACCCTCAACCTGACCACCCGGTTCGCCATCGATGAGCTGGAACTGGATGTGCCCTTCATGGCCGTGGGGATTCGTGACATGCGGATTACCGGCGCAGGTTACGATCCGGACAACCCCTCACTTCTGCCACTGTTCACACTGGTGGATATGGACATCTACAAGGATGCCAATGCGGCGGGTACCGACAGCCTGGCTATCGACATCAACACCTTTGAAGCCGATATGTCCATCGGCCAGGTGCTTGTGGGAGGCACCTCCATTGGTTCGGTGGGATTGGATGATCTTGCTATCCGCAACACCTCCATGCGGGTGTACGGGCACTGACACCCGGCATCGCTCTCCGGGCGCAAGCCCGGGGAGCCCCTAATCTTCGACCTGTCGTCACAACGCGCCAAAGAGCACCACCATCACGACCGCCAGGAACAGCAGAAACCAGGTGGCGTAACGGTTGGCCCGATCCTCTCCATGGGCAGAAGCACTCTCCGGGGCATTTGCCGATTCGTATTCAGCGACCAGAGTACGAGCCAGAACGTAGTCTTCATCCTCTACATGAACATTGGTAAATCCGGCGGCACCTATCTCGCCCATGGCCCCTTGCAGGTAATGACCGCCAACATGACACTCGATGCCTCTGGACTGCAGGAGGCCGGCAACGATATGGGCTTCGGCCAGATCTCGGGCGCGATACGCTATTTGCATTGGCAGGCTCCGGTCATTTCCAGGAATGTCTTAATTGAACCCTAGCCTGCTTCACGACATTCGTCGATTCTCGCGGGTTATTTTGGCAGTCGGCCGGTTCTCTCCAGCCGTTCACCCACCCAGCGGTGATAAAGCTTTGCGAGTGCCGGGCGAATCACCGGCAAGCCAATCAGCCATGCCAGTGGCTTCAGCAACCACACCCGCGACATCAGCAAAATGTAGGCATCCAGTTCCCGATGAATGTTGCCCCGGCCATCTTCAACATGCAGTTCCTGAAGTGCTGCAACCGGGTCAATGCCCAGCTGTTTCAACTCTTCGTCACGGCCGGTGATATCGACCCACTCGACAGCGTCGCCGGTTCGGCCCGACAACCGTTCGTAGAATTTGCGATCCCTCACACAGCTTGGACAGGCGCCATCATAAAACACGCGAAGCCGATCTTCTGATGCGGTCATAGCCCTCTCCATTTGTTGCATCGCATTCACTTGATTACACGATAAAACAATGATTACTGTTATCAAAATAATCAGAAAATCGCCGCAAGGGACCAGGTGTAGCGACTATGACCATAGCCAGCCGTATCAACGCGCTTTACCAAACCGAGTCACGCCGGGTGCAGGCCACGCTCATTCGCCTGCTTGGCGACTTTGACCTGGCCGAGGAGTCCATGCAGGAGGCCTTCGCCGCTGCGGTGAAACAGTGGCCTGAACAGGGCGTTCCTGACAACCCTGCGGCCTGGCTGATCAAAACCGGCCATCGACGCGGCATTGACCACATTCGCCGGCGACAGACCGCCAGGGACAACCTTTCCCGCGTCGCCGAGGACGAGCCCTACACCCCAGAGCCGGACACCGACCACATTGACGACGACCTGCTGCGGCTGATTTTCACCTGTTGCCACCCAAGCCTTGCCATCGAGGCCCAACTGGCACTGACGTTGCGCGAGATATGCAGCCTTACCACCGAACAGGTCGCCAGCGCCCTGCTGCAGAAACCCACCACCACAGCGCAACGAATTGTCCGCGCCAAGCGCAAGATACGTGAAGCGAATATTCCCTACGAAGTTCCGGAACGAAAGGAGCTCCCTCAGCGCCTGCAGAGCGTCCTGAAGGTCGTCTACCTGATCTTCAACGAGGGTTATTCCTCCAGCGAAGGCAACACCGTCGTCAACATCAGCCTCGCTGGCGAGGCCATTCGCCTGGCCAAACTACTGGCCGAACTGTTGCCGGATGGGGAAGTCTTCGGTCTGCTGGCACTGATGCTCCTGCACGATTCACGGCGGCATGCGCGCCAGGACGCGAATGGCGAACTGATAACCCTGGAGGACCAGAACCGTACCCTCTGGGACCAGGAGCAGATTCGCTCCGGACTGACCTGGCTCGCCCGAGCCCTGGAGATGACACCAGCGGCACCCTATACCCTCCAGGCTTCCATAGCCGCCGCCCACGCCAAGGCCGCCACCGCTTCGGATACCGACTGGACTCGTATCGCCAGGCTATATCAGGTTCTCTATCAACGTCAGCCCTCCCCGGTCATTGCCCTGAACCACGCCGTGGCAGTGGCCATGCGAGACACACCGGAGGCAGGCCTGAAGCTGCTCGACCAGTTGGCCGGCCACAAAGCCATTCAGAGTTACTACCTCTATCACGCCGCACGCGCCGATCTCTTTCGCCGTTCGGGCGATCTCGCAGGTGCCCGCACTGCTTATCAGAGAGCATTGACCCTCACGCAACAGGGGCCGGAACAACGCTACCTGAGCCGGCGGCTGACGGCTCTCGACAGCGCGTGATAAAAAATTTCCCGGGCTGTCGATTCAGCCACCTTCCGTACGACATACAGATAACCACACGCAAAAAGGGAGATTCACATGAAGTACGTGGCTCTGGTGTACTACCAGGAATGCATCATCAACAACATGACGGAACAGGAGTGGCACGACCTCAACCAGGAGTGTATTGCCGGCGTGGAGAAGCTCACCAGTCAGGGCAAGTTTGTAACAGGCCAACCTCTGCAGCCCATCGACACGGCTACAACGGTGAGGGTCAGAGACGACGAGGTGCTGATCTCAGACGGCCCGTTTGCCGAAACCAAGGAACAACTGGCGGGCTTCTACCTGCTGGATGCCAACGACCTGAACGAGGCTCTGCAACTCGCAAGCCGTATCCCCCCTGCGCGCTTTGGCAGCATTGAAGTCAGGCCTGCGCGCGAACTTCCTCCCAAGGACTGATGCCAGGAGATTCAACATGACGTATGTCGACGGATTTGTAGCAGCGGTCCCCACCGCCAACAAAGAGCAATACATCAAACACGCCAGCGATGCGGCCGTGGTGTTCAAGGATCACGGCGCCCTCAAACTGGTGGAATGCTGGGGTGACGATGTGCCCGACGGCGAGGTCACATCGTTCCCCATGGCGGTGAAGTGCAAGCCCGATGAGACGGTAGTGTTTTCCTGGATACTCTGGCCCTCACGCGAGGCCCGGAACAGGGGCATGCCAAAAGTGATGGAAGACCCCCGTATCCAGGCGGATGTAAATCCCATGCCCTTCGATGGGAAACGCCTCATTTATGGCGGATTTGAAACGGTTGTGGACGAGTAGTCTACCCCAGCCGTTTCAACGCGTTTTCGATGGGCGACACCACCAAGCTCTGCCATTCTATCAATCTCGTGATGATGGCCTGTGTTGTAGAACAATACGTTGCCGTCGTCCCGGGTCAGTAGATAGGCGTGGGTTGTCAGCCCCGGAAACGGGCTTTCAACATCCGTTTCCCACACATCAGTCTGGATCTGTCTCATCGCTTCCTCCTGTTGTTGCGTCAGGTTCGACAGCAGCTTAAAACCTGAAGTAAACTTGAGGTCAACAAATCCAGCGATTGGAGTTGGCTATGGTGAGCATAGAAAACGGAGAAATTAAAACAGCCCTGAGCGTTGGCGAGGTTGCTGAGCGCAGTGGAGTCGCAGTCTCAGCCATACACTTCTATGAGAAAAAAGGACTGATCGACAGCTGGCGCAATGCCGGAAACCAGCGACGTTTCCATCGGGGCGTGCTACGCCGAATTGCCGTTATCAAGGTGGCGCAACGGCTTGGCATTCCATTGTCGGAGATCGGCGAAACCCTGGCAACACTGCCGACCGACCGCACCGTGACATCCCACGACTGGCAGCGACTCTCCGAGCAATGGAAGTCCGATCTGAATCACCGCATAGAGTTACTGGTCGGACTTCGGGATCAACTCACAAGCTGCATCGGCTGCGGCTGCCTGTCCATCGACGCCTGCCGGCTACGCAATCCCTGGGACGAGCTTGGCGATGAAGGCCCCGGCGCGAGATTGCTCGATAGCGACACTCCCCAGAAATAGACGTTAACAAGGCTACGTTCCGCTCTCTGTCAGAGTTTTTTTTGATTCATGTCCCACGCAACACTCCTCCTTGAGAAACCCGGTCAGTGCTTCCAGTAGTTCGAAATTTGGCAAGCAGGTAATAACACGGCTGTGCTTCACCTGCTTGATAAGCCCTGCGTTGGCCATGCGCGACAGATGGTGAGAAAGCGTTGACCCCGGAATTCCAATCTGGCGCTGCACATCACCGACGGAGGCGCCGTCGTGGCCCGCCTTTACCAGATACCTGAAAATCGACAGCCTGTGAGTATTTCCAAGCTCTGCGAGACACATAGCCGCTTCTTCATTTGTCATAGCCATCACTCTTAATTCGATAATTCTAGAAACTTACTTGACAGTAAAGCCAAGCGCAATTTAGATTTATATTTCCATATATCTAGAAATGTAGAGGTTGCCATGTCACAGGAAATGCAAGACACCCTGGGGATGTTCGCTTTTCTCGCCCTGGAATTATCAGCCCTGTTCCTATTGATCAGCTATCTCGTTGGAGTGCTGCAACGTTATGTGCCGCAAGAGAAGATCGCAGCCGCGCTCAGCGCCCAGCGCGGCAAAAGCTATTTGTATGCCGCTCTGCTGGGAGCGATCACCCCCTTCTGCAGCTGTTCCACAATTCCCTTACTGAAAGGGCTTATCCGTGCCCGTGCCGGGTTTGGGCCGATGATGGTTTTCCTATTCGCGTCCCCCTTATTGAATCCGGTCATCGTGGTGCTGCTGGCCGTCACGTTTGGCCTGAAGCTAACCGGTATTTTCGTTACCTTCGGCCTGCTGGTCTCCGTTATTGCCGGATGGGTACTGCAACGCCTGGGATTCGAGCGGTATCTGCTCAACGTCGATACCGTTAAGGGTGGTTGCTCAGCGGTATCCGGGAATGCTGGGTCCACGAATACGGAACCCTCCTGCTCCGGCGGCAGCTCCGGGGCAAGCAGTTCCATTACATACAGCAGCCAGGGGTACGCTATTCCCGTCGTGTCCTACTACGAATCACTTATCGGGGATATCCGTGCCGGGAAATTCAACGGTTTATGGAACGAAACCTGGTCGGATTTCAGAAAGGTGCTGCCATACCTGATAGTGGGTATCGCGGTCGGAAGTGTTATCTACGGTTTTGTTCCGGCAGACCTGCTCGCTGCGTATGCAGGCGACGACAACCCCTTTGCCATACCAATTGCAGCGGTTATTGGCGCGCCCCTCTACATCCGTGCCGAGGCGGTCATCCCATTGGCAGCGGCCCTATTGGGCAAAGGTGTCAGCGCTGGCGCGGTGATGGCTCTGATCATTGGCAGTGCAGGCGCCAGCCTGACAGAACTGATCCTGTTGAAGTCTCTGTTCCGCTGGCCGCTCGTGGCTGTCTTCCTGGCGGTGGTAATAGGCATGGCAATCAGTGCCGGCTATGCAACCTTTTTGCTGTACTGAACACGCCCGATACTTACAACGGGACCTTCCCCCGCAAGGCCTTGGTTTTCCCCTTGCGGGTCTTTTTGTCCACGCGCCGTCGCTGTGATCCCTTGGTGGGGCGCGTGGGTCGGCGGGCTTTTTGCTGCTTTACCGCGTCCTGAATCAGGGCTTTCAGGCGTTCAAGGGCGTCTTCCTTGTTTAGCTCCAGGGTGCGAAATTTCTGAGCCTTGATGACAATCACACCTTCCTTGCTAATGCGCTGATCGGACAGTTGCATCAGCCGTTCTTTATAGAACGGTGGCAAACTGGAGTTGAGGACGTCGAAGCGCAGGTGAACGGCGGAAGCTACCTTGTTGACGTTCTGGCCACCGGCGCCCTGGGCCCGGATCTGGGTAAGCTCGATCTCCCAGTCCCCCAGTTCCACCGCATTGGAAATTTTCAGCATGACGGGTCCGTTTTTTCGATGGATTCACGCAGGCTGGCATCCAGTTCGTCAACGTCCAGGCTTTGCTCGCTGATGACTTCGAGACGGGACAGTTCTCGTGGTTCGCACTCAGATACCGACAGCGCGCCGTCCGCCATGTTGATCGTCCGCCAGCCATCACTGGTTTGAGCCACAGCCTTGAACCGTACAAAACGGCTATCGAGCGATAATGCCAGCAGAGCGGTTTCTGAAAAGACCGTGTCTGGATGGACACGCCAGCCCACGCTGAAGTGCCCCTGCCCACGGTTGCTGACTCGCTGCCACGGTTCGTCCTGAATATTGGGAACCGGCGAGGCTTCCGAAGAGTCATGGTGATGATGCGCGTGGGGCGTACTGACCTCGGAGAGCGCAGTCTCCCCATCGAGCCAGGCAGATTCCAAACGGCCTTGCCGGGTGTGGAAAACAGCCGTCTTTTCCGGCTGCAGCTCGGCCACCCAATGATCAAACCGGTCAACCTGCTCCGGTGTGCAAAGGTCAGTTTTATTGGCGATAACAATATCAGCTGCCGCGACCTGATCCTGAAACTGTACGTTTTCCAGAACCTTTTGCTCTTCAAGCCTTCTCGGGTCGACCAGGCAAAGCACAGGGCCCAGTTGAAGCACATCCTGATAATGCTCTCCCGTCAGGGTTTCAATAATCTGGGAGGGATGCCCAAGGCCCGTGGGTTCAATCAGCAATCGGTCTGGTCGGGCTTTATGAATTAACTGGTTGAGTCCGATTTGCATCGGTAACCCGGCCACGCAACACATGCAGCCTCCTGGCACTTCCCGCACGAAAGCACCTTCGGTTTCGAGCAAGGCGCCATCGATACCCACTTCGCCAAACTCATTCACCAGAACCGCCCACACTTCTCCTTCCGGCTTTTTTTTCAGCAGGTCCAGTATGGCGGTGGTCTTTCCCACGCCCAGAAAGCCGAGCACCAGATTGGTGGGTATTGGTGAAGTCATAGATCGCCCGTGTCGTTCATTGAAAAGGTCGGCAGAACATAGTGTTATAACATAACACTGTAGTATTCCCCTAATACCCGCTGCGATTCGCCCGCTGATACTGTAGTCAGGCTACCACCAACAAGCACAAGGAGACGGGTATGAGCGGTAAAAAAATACTGATGATCACCGGTGATTTCACCGAGGACTACGAAACCATGGTGCCCTTTCAGGCACTTCAGGCCGTTGGCCACACAGTGCACGCGGTCTGCCCTGACAAAAGGTCAGGAGACACCGTAGCCACGGCCATCCACGACTTCGAAGGCGACCAGACCTACACCGAAAAGCCGGGCCATCGTTTCGCCCTGAATGCCAATTTCGCCGGACTCAACCCCGCGGATTATGACGCGCTTGTCGTACCCGGTGGTCGCGCCCCGGAATACCTCCGCCTGAATGACGACGTCAAGAAACTGGTCCGCCACTTCTTTGAAACCGAAAAACCGGTGGCTGCCATTTGTCACGGCGCACAGCTGCTAGCCGCGGCCGGTGTGCTCGAAGGCCGCGAATGCTCTGCCTACCCGGCTGTCTCTTATACACATCTGACGCTGCCGACGAATAGAGAGG
>CAJXOQ010000061.1 GCA_913057975.1 uncultured Marinobacter sp. | reverse complement strand
TAGGAGTCCGTCTCGTGGGCTCGGAGATGTGTATAAGAGACAGCTCGATTACCGCAGGGGCGATTATTTTGACAGGGATTTACTGCGCTACGGCGATGTTCACGACCTCGACGGCCACCGTCAGCGAGTGAGGATTGAGGATCGGGTTTACACGATTATCAAGGATACCCGTGAAATTATAGACATACTCAACCAGTAATAGCTGCAGTGACCGGGCCGAGACGTCGGCCCGCCCTTCTATTTATCCGTTTTCTTTTTCAGTAACCGGTGCTGTATTTCACCGACAATACCGCGGCGGAATACCATCACGCAGACGACGAACACAGTCCCCAGGATCACTTGCACCCAGGAGCCGAATGCCGACAGTTCGTGGCTGAGTGCTCCGACGGTAATCGCGCCCAGTACTGGCCCGAAGATGGTGCCAAGGCCTCCCACCAGTGTCATCAGGATGACTTCGCCCGAGGTTTGCCAGTGCGCGTTGGTTAATGCCGCAAACTGGAATATCACGGCTTTTGTAGCACCGGCGGTTCCGGCGAGTGTGGCGGAAATGATAAACGCCAGTAGCTTGAAATGGTCGACGTCGTACCCGAGTGAGAGTGCTCTGGATTCGTTTTCCCGGATGGCCTGGAGGACTTCGCCAAAGGGCGAGTTGATGGTTCGGTGGATGATGGCGAAACCAATCAGGAACACCGCAAACACAAAGTAGTACATGGCGATTTCGTTGTTGAGGCTGATGAAGCCGAAGAGCTCACCACGGGGAATGCCCTGCAGGCCGTTTTCGCCGCCGGTGAACGGCATCTGAAGCGCCAGGAAGTAGATGATCTGCGCCAGCGCCAGGGTCACCATGGCAAAGTAGATGCCCTGTCGGCGGATGGCGAGGAAACCGAATATCGTGCCGAGGATCAACGCAAACCCGGTGCCGGCAAGAATGCCGAATATCGGGCCGAATCCCCACTCTTTGGTCACATAACCGGTAATGTACGCCGCACCGCCGAAGAAGGCGGCGTGCCCGAACGACAACAGGCCGGCGTAGCCGAGCAGCAGGTTGAAGGCGCAGGCGAAGAGCGCAAAGCACAGCAGGTCCATCACAAAGACCGGGTAGGCATAGAAGGGCGCGCCAAGGCCGGCGACCAGCATGATGATAAACAGAACGCGGTTGATCATGGCCTTACTTCTCCTTACCGAATAAGCCCGCAGGGCGGAACAACAGCACCAGCACCATCAGGAAGAAGATCACGGTGCTGGCCGCTGGCGGGTAAAACACTTTGGTAAGGCCCTCAATCAAGCCCAGCGCAAGTCCGGATAGAATGGCGCCCATAATCGAGCCCATGCCGCCGATCACCACTACGGCAAACACGACGATGATCAGGTCCGCTCCCATTAACGGGCTGACCGAATAGATCGGCGCGGCCAGTACACCTGCCAGGCCGGCGAGTCCGGCACCGAAGGCGAAGGTGAGGGTGATCATCAGTGGCACATTCAGGCCAAACGCCTGGGTCAGGTCCGGGTTCTCGACACCAGCGCGTAGCCGTGAACCCAGTTTGGTGTGTTCGATGACGTACCAGGTGGCAAAACAGACCACCAGGGAGAAAATGATGGCGAACAGCCGGTAGGTCGGGAAGTACATGAACCCGAGGTTGACCACGCCACTGAGACTTTCCGGTTGCCCGGGATAGGGTGTACCGGAGACGTTGAAGTAGTTGGCAAACAGGCCCTGCAGGATCAGCGTGATACCGAACGTCAGCAGCAGGCCATAGATATGGTCAAGGTCATAAAGACGTTTGAGCATGAAGCGCTCAATGGTCACCCCCAGAATACCAACGATCACGGGCGCCACCAGCAGTGACGCCCAGAATCCGATCTGGAGGCTGATACCAAACCACTGCTCCAGCAGAGAGTAGCCAATGAGTGCGATGAAAGCACCCAGCATGTACATGGCACCGTGGGCAAAGTTGATGATATTCAGCAGCCCGAATATCACCGCGAGCCCGAGACTCAACATGGCGTAGAACACACCCACATTCAGCCCAAGCAGCGCCTGGGCCAGTATGACCTGCATCGACACGTTGGCTATCTCCCCTGAAGCAGTGGTTAATCGGCGTGGTTAGTTAACCAGCGAACACTTGGTGTCTTCCAGCGAGATGTAGGCCTGGTCTGCCGGAATCTTCGAAACCACGTCCAGCAAGTCCCACTCACTCTTCGATTCGTCCGGCTTCTTCACTTCCACCAGATACATGTCGTGGAGCATGGAGCCGTTGGGCAGAATCTTGCCCCCTTTCACGAACATGTCGTTAAGGGTCATGTCGCCCAGTTCGGCACGCACGGTATCGCTGTCGTCAGAACCGGTGGCTTTGACTGCTTTCAGGTAATTGGTGACCGCCGAGTAAACGCCGGCATGAACCATGGTGGGCATGGCGTTGTGGCGTTCATAGAAGCGGCGGGACCAGGCTTCGGTCTCGTCGTTCTGATTCCACACGAAGGCCGTGGTGAACTGCAGGCCCTGGGCAATGTCCAGCCCCATGCTGTGGACGTCGGTGATAAACACCAGCATACCGGCCAGTTTCTGTCCGCCCTGAACGATGCGGAACTGGTTGGCCTGTTTGATGGCGTTCACTGTGTCCTGGCCGGCATTGGCCAGACCAATGACGTCAGCTCCGGAAGACTGGGCCTGTAGCAGATAAGAGGAGAAATCGTTGGTGGACAGTGGCGCATTGACGTTACCGACCACCTCTCCGCCGAGGCTTTCCACCACGGCGCCGGTGTTATCCCGCAGAGAGTGGCCGAAGGCGTAGTCGGCGGTAATGAAGAACCAGCTTTCACCGCCGTTCTTTACCATTGCCGTTGCGGTACCAACAGGTAACGCGTGGGTGTCGTAGACGTAGTGAATGCCGTAAGGCGTGCACTGGTCTTCGGTGAGTGCTGTGGTTCCGGCACCAGTATTCATGGTGATGATTTTCTTGTCGTTAGCCAGTCCCTGAACGGATAAGGCAACGGATGAGTTGTCGAGTGCGGTGATCATGTCGACTTCGTCCGCATCGATCCATTCCCGGGCGGTACTGGCGCCGATATCCGGTTTGTTCTGGTGATCCGCTGAAATAATCTCAATGGGTTTGCCCATCACCGAGCCGCCAAAATCCTCGACCGCCATCTTGGCGGCGGTGACCGCGCCTGGGCCTTCAAGGGCCTTGTAAACGCCGGACATGTCACTGAGGACACCGATTTTTACCTTGCCGTCCGTCAGCTCGGCCGCTGCCGTGAGCGGCATTGCCAGAGTGGCCGCCGCCACGGCGCCTGCGAGTCCTGATTTCCAGTGCTTGAACATGGTGGGATTCCTTTTGTTATTAGATTCGGGTTCAGACACTCAGGTGCCTGTTCAACTGCTCTTTCTTGGCCTCGAGATCGGCCGCTTCTATCTGCTCAACCACTCGTCCGTGCTCAATCACATAATGTCGGTCGGCCAGCGGAGCGGCAAAGCGGAAATTCTGCTCAACCAGAATGATGGTGAATCCCCGGTCACGCAGCTTGCGGATGACGTCATCCAGGGATTTGAGGATAACCGGCGCAAGCCCCTCGGTTATTTCGTCCAGTAACAGAAGATTGGCGCCGGTGCGAAGGATGCGGGCAATGGCCAGCATCTGTTGCTCGCCCCCGGAGAGCTTGGAGCCCTGGCTTTTGCGGCGCTCTTCGAGATTCGGGAACATTTTGTATATCTCGTCCGCGGACATCCCGCCATCGGCCACCACTGGGGGCAACTCCAGGTTCTCGTCCACATTGAGAGACGCATAGATCCCGCGTTCTTCGGGGCAGTAACCCAGCTTGCCAACGTGAGCAATGCGGTGGGTGGGCATGTCGATAACTTCGGTGCCGTGGATCTTGATGGAGCCGGTGCGTTTGCTGACCAGCCCCAGAATAGACTTGAGTGTGGTCGTGCGTCCGGACCCATTGCGGCCAAGCAGGGTAATCACCTCGCCTTCCCGCAGAGTCAGATCGAGGCCATGAAGAATGTGGGATTCGCCGTACCAGGCGTGAAGATTTTCGATTTTGAGCATTTCCGGGCGTTGATCAGGCTGCATCGGTGGTTCCCATGTAGGCTTCCATGACGGCGGGGTTGGTCGATACCGTGTCGTAGTTGCCTTCAGCCAACACCTCTCCGCGGTTCAGGACGGTGATGGTGTCGGCCAGCGTGGACACCACATTGAGGTTGTGCTCAACCATCACGATGGTCCTGCCATCCACCACCTTGCGAATCAGCTCGGTGACCGTGCCTACGTCCTCTGAACTCATGCCCTGGGTGGGTTCATCAAGCAGCATGAGCCTGGGTTTGAGTGCAATGGTGGTGGCAATCTCCAGCGCCCGTTTCTGTCCGTAGGCGAGTTCCACCGCTTTGGTATCGGCAAAGGGCCCCAGGCCGACCTGTTCCAGGGTGGCCTGCGCTTCTTCATTCAGTTGATCAAGAATCTTTACTGGTCGCCAGAAGTGATAGGAAATGCCCAGCTTGCGTTGCAGGGCGACCCGAACGTTCTCCCGGGCAGAAAGATGGGGAAATACCGCCGATATCTGAAAAGAGCGAATCAGCCCCTGCTGGGCGATGCCGGCGGGGCGAGCGTTGGTAATGTCTTTGCCAGCGTAGATAATCTGCCCGGCGCTGGGTTTGAGGAACTTGGTCAACAAGTTAAAGAACGTCGTTTTTCCGGCCCCGTTCGGGCCTATCAAGGCATGTATGGAGCCTGTCCTGACGTTGATGCTGACGTCACTGATGGCAGTAAAGCCTTTAAAATCCTTGGTCAGGTTTCTGGTTTCCAGGATGGTTGAGGATGGTTGTGTCTGCTCGCCTACAGCCTGCTCTTCCACGGAAAGACACCCCTTTCAATTCAGGTGAGCGGCGCTGATGCCGCGTGTTTTTATTCGTTGTTGTGACAGCCGGTTTTTGAAAGGTCGCAAATACAGCTATTTGAACCGACATTCAGTAATAGTTGGCGAATGTGGATTCTGTCAAGAATGGGAGGGGAGAACAGTGGGGGCGACACGCCCCGTTCAGGGCGTGTCTTTAGCGGTTATTCTTCGTCCCGTGGCGGGCGCTCGACCACTTTGCGCTTACCTTTGGCACACCGGGACAGGGCTTTCAGCCCGTCGGCTTCGAAGGCATCCACGCGGATGACGTCGTAGAGTGCTTCCAGTGCCTCCAGAAGTTTGTCGCATTCGTCTTTCTGAACAACGCCCTGCTCGCAGGCCCAGTCCACCAGTTCTTTACGCTGGTGGCCCATCAGCAGGTCGATCCCGCCCAGCTCGTCTTCATCCCGGTTGCGCAGGGCCTCATGGAGGCGATCGCGCATGTCTTTGGTTTCATTGGCCAGCCGGTACGCGTTCAGTACACGACCCAAAGGATCGTCCGGATCGGTATTGATATAGCTGCCGCGGCTGATGCGCTGGCGTAGCGGCGTATCGTTCACAATGCTGGCGGCCACCTCCGTGCCCAGGGCGTCGTCCGGACCGTTGAGTCCGGTGGCGCCCAGAGGGAACACCAGCACCCGCAGCGGCCAGCGCAACAGCGGAACCGGGAAGTTGATGATCAGGTTGCGCATGGATGTCTTGAGGTCGCGCAGGCTGGTCTGAAGGCACCATTCCACCAGCGGGCGCTGGTCTTCCGGATAGCCCTCCTCGTGCCATTGCTTGATCACCGCCGAGGCGTAATACAGATGTACGAGGCAGTCCGCCATCCGGCCGGACAGGCGCTGACGTGCCTTGAGGCCGCCACCAACCGTGAGCAGGGTAACGTCGGTCATCAGGGCAAACGCGGCCGAGAATCGGGCAAGCTGGCGATAGCTGGACTGGATCTTGCCTTGGCGGGGCACGGTTTCCAGCAAGCCGCCGCTCAGCGCCAGCACTAACGAGCGTAACGCGTTGCGGGTGGTGTGAGCGATATGGCGGTAAAAGATGCCGTCGAACTTCTCGACCGCCGCCTTTTTATCGTCCATGCCCGCTGCTTCTATTTCTTCAACGATAAACGGGTGGCAACGGATGGCACCCTGGCCGAACACCATCAGGCTGCGGGTCAGGATGTTTGCGCCTTCCACCGTGATGCCGATGGGCACTGCCTGATACGCCCTGGCCAGGAAGTTGCGGGGGCCGGTAATAACACCGCGGCCGGCGACCACGTCCATGGCATGATTGATCACCGTGCGCATCAAGTCGGTATTGCGATACTTGAGAACCGCTGACGGCACGGAGGGGCGTACACCCCGGTCCAGCATGCCGGAGGTCAGCAACCGTGCGGCATCCATCATGTAGGTGTAGCCGGCGATGGGCTCCAACGCCTCCTGAACCCCTTCAAACTGGCTGATGGAGCGGCCGAACTGTTCCCGGGTCAGGGTATAGGAACCGGTCGCCATACTGGCCACTTTACCAGCGCCAGTGCCCAATGCGGGCAGCGAGATGGAGCGGCCAATGGACAGGCATTCCAGCAGCATTTTCCAGCCTTTGCCCAACATGTCCTGGCCGCCAATCACCTGATCCATGGGGATAAAAACGTCATTACCCCAGGTCGGACCGTTCATGAATACGGTGTTCATTGGCAGGTGACGGGCGCCGGAGTGAACCCCTTCAAGGTCCTGTGGAACCATCACGCAGGTAACGCCGATGTCGTCGGAGTCGCCCAGTAGCTTGTCCGGATCGTACACCTTGATGGCCAGGCCAATCAGCGTCGCCACCGGTGCCAGGGTTATGTAGCGTTTGTTCCAGGTGACTTTCAGGCCCAGCACTTCCTCGCCATTCCACTGGCCTTTGCAGACGATGCCCTTGTCCGGGATGGCTCCGGCGTCAGAACCGGCGACCGGAGACGTCAGCGCAAAGCAGGGGATTTCCTCGCCGCCGGCCAGTCGCGGCAGGTAATGTTCTTTCTGGGTATCGGTGCCGTATTCCATCAGCAGTTCGCCCGGGCCGAGCGAGTTGGGCACCATCACGGTCACAGCGGCGGATACGCTGCGGGTGGAAATCTTCATCACAATTTCGGAGTGAGCGGTGTGGGAAAAGCCCTTGCCGCCCTGCTCTTTGGGGATCATCAACCCGAAGAAGCCATTCTCGCGAATGAACTTCCAGACCTTGTTGGGCAGGTCGTAGTCTTCGTGGGTGATTTTCCAGTCATCCAGCATGCCGCAAAGCTTGTCGACCGGACCGTCGAGGAATGCCTGTTCTTCGCTGGAGAGGTGGGCCGGTTTGGCATCGAGCAGTTTCGACCACTTGGGTTGCCCGGAGAAAAGCTCGCCATCCCAGTCTACGGTGCCCGAGCGCAGGGCCTCGGCCTCGGTATCCGAGAGCTTCGGGAGCCGGCCGCGCACCCAACTCAGTAGTGGCGCACTGAACTTCTCGCGCCGCAGGTCACCTGGCAGCACCAGCACCAGGCTGAGGGCAAGCAGCCCGCCACCAAACAGTATACTGAGGATGTGCCAGCCATCCTGAAACAGCCCGACGACCGTTGCAATCACAAGCACGGCGGCGGCAGTGGTGCCGCCGATGCCAAGGTAGATCAGTACCAGCGCACTGATCAGCAGAAGCAGAACACTCATGGGCGGATCTCCATATCGAGAAGAAATTCAACCTGAATCGTTCTTACCTTCGGCCAAAGCCAGAGAGGTTGCAAGCGCTTGCGTTGGTGATCTTGGTGCGTTGGCAAGGATTCCAACATTGATCGTTATCTGAAGCGGTTCATACGTAGCCTGCTGTAAAGACCAGGCCCAGCACAATCGGCATCACCACAAGGCTTCCGAGGTTACTCATAAGCACCAGTGACGCCACTTTGTGAGGCTCCTGTTGATACTGCTCCGCCAGCATGTAGTTCAACACAGCAGAGGGCATGGCGGCGAAGACCCACAAAGCAGCTACCTGCAGGCCCGGTAGATCCAGAATCGCTATCATTGGCCAGGCAAGAATCAACCCGGATGCGGGCGCGGAAATAGCGCCCAGAACCCCGAGTTTCCAGTCGCTGAAATCCACGTCCAGCATGCGAACACCGAGAGTAAAGAGCATGAGCGGGATACACACTCCGCCTAGCATATTCAGGGTTTCCAGCAGCCATTGTGGCATGGGTACGCCACCGAAGTTGACGGTAAGGCCGGCGATGCTTGCCGCAATAACGGGTATGCGAAGCCGTCTGATGATCGACGTGTGCGGGTCCAGCATGTAGATGCCCACCGTAAAGTGCAGCAGCATTTCCACGACAAACAGGACAACGGCCGCGGGCAGAGCTGCCTCGCCGAACGCAAATACCAGCACTGGAATGCCCATGTTGCCGGAATTGTTGAACATCATCGGTGGCAGGAAGGTTTTAAGGTTCAGGTTCATAATCCTGGCGAGCGGATAGAGGACGATACCGGAACCAAGCACCACCACCGTTGCCGCCAGAGCCAGGCTGGTGTAATCCTGAAGCGGAGCCTGTTGATCGGCCAGAACCGCGAACACCAGCATGGGCACGAACAGCTCCATATTGAGGGTGTTCAGGCCTTTGATGTCGGGTGTGCGATATCGGCCGTAAAGGGCACCACAACCGGCGATCAGAAAGACCGGTAACATCGTGGACAGGATCTGGGCAAGCATTCAGGGGCTCCGAGGGTCGATCAGGATAAGCAAATAACTCGTTAGGTTCGCAATTATACCTGGGTTCCAGGCAAGTAAAACCTGTGCCCCTGCGACCAATGATGAATCCTCTCATGAGCCGGAGGAACGGCGCCCAACTTGCACGGATTGCAAAGACTGCCACAGAATGACCTTGCCTAACTCACCATCCTAGCGGAGAGCCACTTGTGCCTGAGACCTTTGACCAGCCTGTTGAGCGGGCGAACACCTGTTCCGTAAAGTTTGACGCCCGCAAAGCGGTATTCGGCAGAGATGACGTTATCCCCCTGTGGGTGGCGGATATGGACTTTCCAGCGCCGGAAGCGGTGACCAAGGCTCTGGAAGAACGGGCAAGGCACCCGGTATACGGTTATACACTGTTTCCGGAGAGCCTGTACCAGTCGGTGATTGACTGGTTTGAACATCGGCATGGCTGGGTCATTGAGCGGGAATGGCTAATGATGGCTCCGGGGGTGGTGCCTTCGCTGCACGCGGCGGCACTGGCGTTTGCCGGCGAAGGTGAAGGGGTAATTATACAGCCTCCGGTTTACCCGCCTTTCTTCAGTGCCATTCGGAAAACCGGTCGTGCGGTGATTGAAAACCCGCTGGAACAGGTGGATGGCCGCTATCAGATGAATCTCGAGCACCTGGAAGCCTGTGCAGCACGGGGCGACGCCAGGGTATTGCTGCTGTGCTCGCCCCACAACCCGGTGGGAAGGGTGTGGAGCGAAAGCGAGCTCAGGTCGGTACTGGCCATTGCCAGGCGCCACAACCTGGTGGTGCTGTCGGATGAGATTCATTGCGACCTCACCTATCCGGACAAGCCTGCCCATCATGTACTGGCGAAACTGGCCGATGAGGAACAGGCCCTGATTACCACCGTAGCGCCCAGTAAATCCTTCAATATGCCCGGTCTGGGCTTGTCGGCGCTGGTGGTGAGGAATCCAGAGCATCGGAAGTTATTGAAAGACGTGTTCGACGCCATGCACATGAACCAGTGCAATCCCTTCAGTATCGCCGGCTTCGAGGCCGGGTATCGCCAGGGTGGCCCGTGGCTGGACGAACTCATGATCTACCTGCAAGGCAATCGTGACAGGGTGATGGACTACATCCGCCAACACCTGCCTGACATCCGCGTAACAGAGCCGGAGGGGACCTATTTATTGTGGTTGGATTGTCGGGCCCTGGGCATGAGCGACGCGGAACTGAAACGGTTCTTTGTGCAGGAAGCGGGTATTGGCATGAACCCGGGCATCACCTTTGGTGAGCCCGGCAGCGGGTTCATGCGCATGAATATTGGTTGCCCGCGTCGGGTTCTGGAAACGGCCCTGGAGCAGATCCGGCAGGCGCTGACTGAATAACCGGATCAGTTGGCGTCTTTAGCGTCTTTGTTGCAGGAATCGTCCACCGGCTGCCAGTGAGGCGGCTGGCTCATGCCTGGCATCTGGCCGTTGCTGGGGCGGATGGCGCGGTAGGTCTGCCCTTCGTGCACGGCTATTTGGCCCACGGTATAGCTGCCGCCAAAGCTCCATCGCTTGGGTTCTTTGCAGGTTCGTCGGTGCACGTTGGACGCTTTTACGGGAGATTGACCGGCGTCGCTCGCTGCCTGGGGCTGACCGTTCACCCCACCTTCCGATTTGCGTTCAGCGACGTTGCTGTCATCACGACTGGTGCCGCAATCCGGCACTGACGCCAGTCTTTCCCATTCGAAATCCGCTCCCGGTGTTTTACCCTCGTGGAGTTCGCGGGACTGGTACCAGTCACCCTGATGAAACACCGTCTGTCCCGGCGGGTAATAACGGCTTGGCATCCAGGTATCTTCCTCTGGATCGCAGGGAGCGGCAAACGTTGCGGTGCTGAAAGCCGCTAATATCAGTACGCCGGCCCATTTGAACGGCCTTGTCATGCCATTGACCATGAGTGTCTGCCTTGTCGATATTTGTTGTTGGGTGCTCAACGGTATTTGCGGCGAAGCTCGGTCGTTCGAGTGGCCAGGAACAATCCGGCCAGAATCAGAAGACCGCCAATGACATGGAACAGCCCCAGGCGTTCCCCGAGGAAAATGCCCGCCATCACCGACGCAAATACCGGAGTTAGGTACATGAAGATGGCCGCTTTTGCAGGACCGATCCGAAGCACCCCATGATTCCAGAACGCGTAAGCCAGAATACCGGGGAAAATCGCGAAATACATCATGGGCAGGGCGGTTGATGCGTTCAGCTCGAATCCACCCGAGAAGAACAGTAGGTCCACCAGGAAGAACGGCAGTATCACCATGGTACCGCAGGCGATCTGGACGGTCAGAAAGGTCAGTGGCGGCAATGGCACCGCCTGGCGGCGAAGCAGTACTGAGAACAGGCCCCAACTGGATACCGCCAGCACCATGATCAGATCACCGGGTTGGGCCCGCAAACCGGTCAGTACTGAGAGATCCCCCCGTGCTACAACCGCCAGGATGCCCAGTACCGCCAGCGCGATTCCGAGAGCCTGTATGGGGCGTGTGCGATCGCCAAGCAGCACCCAGGCCAATAGCGCCACCATGATAGGGATGGTGGCGTTGATCAGCGCGATATTGGTGGCCGTGGTGGTCACCGCGGCAAAATAAAGCAGCGAGTTGAACGCCGCCACACTGAACGTGGAGAGCGCCAGTATCGACAGCGAATGTTCGCGGATGACCCGGCGCTGGCGCCATACACCCGGCAGTCCGAAGGGTAGGAGTATTGTCAGGGCAATCACCCAGCGCCAGAAGGACATGGACAGTGGAGGAATCTCGCCGACCACGCTTTTGGCCACCACGGCGTTGCCGGCCCAGAACAGCGGGGTCAGAACCAGGCCGGTGTAGGCCAGCCATAGTGGTTTAGATGTTTCTGAAGACACGCCAGCTCCTGTCTGAATTTCTGGTTCCGTGATAGATTCCAGGAACCCGACAGGATACTACTCTCCAGGTACTTCTGCCTCCGTACCAACGTGGTAGGCGGCAAAGCCGGCCATGACCACCTGATCTACCGCCATGCCGATAATCCGGCCGGTGCTACTGGCGCGAATGGGGTGTTGTGCGTTGGTGATGGGGTCTGACACATAACCCAGGATTTCACCTTCAGTAACCTTGGCCCCCAGTTTGGTCTCGCTGAACAGGATGCCCCCGTGTTCGGCTCGTATCCACTCGGAATCGTAGTAGACCGGCTCCGGGTCGCCCCAGACAAACATCCTCGAAATCATGCCTTCCTTGTCCATCAGGCTGGTGAGGCTGTTCACCCCGGCCTTGATCTGGTGCTCCTGGATTCGCAGTGATTCGCCCGCCTCCATGGTGACGGAGCGAATGCCGGCTTCGACGGCGGCGTGTCGAAGCATACCGGTAGTGCCTGTACTGTGTACCACTGCCATGCGGTCAAAACCCCGGGTCAGCTCTGCCACTTCCGGGTTGTTCATGTCCGCACGCAATTGGGGCAGGTTGGTGCGTTTGAGAGACCCGGTGTGGATATCCACCAACATGTCGCAATGACGGATCACATTCTCGAACAGCGAGTGAGCAATCCGGTCCGCCAGGCTGCCATCGGTGCTTCCGGGAAAGTGGCGATTGAGGTCGCGGCGGTCTGGCAGGTAGCGGCTACCTTGCTGGAAACCCGGCAGATTAACGATGGGGATGCCGATCACCCGGCCTGAGAGTTTGTCCGGTTCCAAGTCATACATGGTGCGGCGGATAATCTCGATGCCGTTGAGTTCATCGCCGTGAACGGCACCGGTCAGGCATAGGTTGGGGCCGGGTTTGGACCCATTAACCACCAGAACCGGCGTTGGTTGCGACAAGCCGGCAATCTGGATGGCCGGTGACCAGGCCAGGCGAGTTGAGGTTCCTGGCAGAACCTCAGAGCCCAGCATTTTCAGGCTGGAGGCCTTTTCGGGCTCTGCAGCCACCTCCGAAACGCTGCCATCTGTGCTCTCTGCCTCTTTCTGCGACACGGGCACCTCCTGCTCCGCCGACTCTTCAGGCGATGTGGGCTCGGGGTCCGTTGCTTCTGCAGGCTTTTCCACTGATTCTGCCGGCTTTGGGGGCGGCGTCACCTCTTTCAGATCTACGTTGGGCGCTACTTCCTCAACGACCGGCTCAGCGTTGGAGTCCGGTGATTCGGGCTGAGAGGTTGGTTTCTCTTGGGTGTTCTGGGCAGTGTCCGCTTTACCGTTACTGGTTTTCGGTTCAGACGAGCGCAGGGGTTCCGAATGCTCGACATCCTCAACACTCTCGTCCTCGGCAAGTTCAGCGACGAGCACCTCTGTGTTGTCGGAGTTATCAGACTTGTTTGCGTAGACGGCAGGAATGGAGACCAGGCTACCAGCCAGGGTAAACATCAAGCCAGCGCGAAACAGGTGTGTCAGCCAGCGATACAGCATAATTCCTCTCGGGTCTTCAGCCAGTTTGGGGCCCGTTGTCCGGTCTATGAAAACGGCACAAGGATAGAGATCCCATTGCTTCATGAATACGGCTGTGACAAAGGTTTAATGCCACTTTCATGAACTCGTTGTGTATTTCCGCAAAATGATCTATTCAGTGAAGTTACAGGATGCGGATAGCGATTCTGTACTCGTTATACTTCTGATGGAGAATAAACTGTATGGATCTTTTGCGAGTTCTGGTTGCGATTTTGTTACCGCCGTTGGGCGTCTTTTTACAGGTGGGGATTGGCAAGCACTTCTGGATCAACATCCTGTTGACGATTCTCGGTTACATTCCCGGTATTGTGCACGCCGTCTGGATTATCGCGAAAAAATAGCCCACCCCCTGAACAGGAATCGAGTGCCTGTGAGGGCGGATTTCAAATGCTAGATGTGGTGCGCCAGATTTCGCCTTCTCGCGCAGCCCGGCCATCTGCCTCCAGTTTTAGCAGGTGCGCCAGCGCGGAGCGGGCGGCGACGCCATGGATCGCAGCTGGAACATCGTCATAGGCCTTTGCGGTCAGATCTTTCAGGCTAGCCGGGGCGAGACTTTTCAGCACCCTGACAACCTTGTGCTCCCGGGCCAGGCGATGGGTGATGAGGTAGTCGATCACCGATTCGGGACGTGCCATCAGGAAACCGTGGGCAGGGGCGATATAACGCACGGATTCCGCCAGCAGGTCGTACAGTGACTCCAGGTAGGCCTTCATGTCACCGTCTGGCGGATTAATGACCACGGTGGAGCCCTGCATGATGTGGTCTCCGGAAAACAGCAGCTCCTGTTCCAGCAGCAGGAAGCAAAGATGGTTGGAGGCGTGTCCTGGGGTGTGAAGGGTTTTTAGTGTGCCGGCTTCGGTGGCAATCGGGTCGCCATTCACCGGCTCTACATCTGGGGAAAACGTCTGGTCCTGGGCTGGGCCCGCCGGAGCCGGCTGGCCGTAGACACGACAGCCGGTTCTGGCTTTCAGTGCCACTGTTGCTGGCGAGTGGTCCTGGTGGGTGTGAGTGACAACAACCTGATCAATCGCTCCACCAGTGAGTGCCAGAATGCGCTCAACATGTATTGCGTCGTCCGGGCCGGGGTCCAGTACCGTAAACCGTTTGTGGCCAAGGACATAGGTGTTGGTGCCGGGGCCGGTCATCATTCCCGGGTTAGGGGCTGTGAGGCGAACCACACCGGCAGCCACTTCCACCGGTTCCCCGGGAACAATGTCCGCGTGTGTAGAGCCTGCGCCTTCCGGGTCCAGCTTGACCGCTTCGTCATACGCCGGCGCCCCTGGTTCCAGCATCGTGGTCCTGTCTTTCTTGACCGCCGGCCACGGCTTGTTGGGATGGGGTTCCGGTGGGTTAGCGTGGACATAGCGCATCAGGGCTTCCGTGGTGCCAAACTCCGCCAGTATCCGCAGCGTTCCAATGGTTGGTAACCCTAACAGTCGGCGGCCACTGCGGTGATCTTCCAGGGCTTCCGCCGGACTCAGCCAGACGTGGTCGATGGTTTCCACACCGTCATGGCTAGCCCGCTGGTCTTCCGGTGCCACCGCGATGAAAAAGCGGGTATCGAAGCGCCGGGGTGGCCCCGGCGGTGTCACCCAGTGCCCCAGGTACGCCACGCGATCCAGTGGAATGGTGAGGTTATGGCGATGGCACAGTTCCGCCAGCGTTAACTTACCTTTAAACAGAGCGTCGCGGTCGCTGTGAACGGGATTGTCCTGAGTGAGCTCAGCACCGCTTTCGTCCACGGCCAACAGAATGCCCGCTTCCTCAAAACACTCCCGGATAGCGGCAAGCATGTAGTCGGCGCCACCTTCATCCATGGCCATTGTCTGGCTGATTTCGGTATCAGCCCGCCCGATTGCGTGGGCTCGCCCATTTTTCTCCTGATCGTCGACAGAACCACCGGGAAAGACAAAATAGCCCGGCATGAACGCCGCGTCCCAGGTTCGTTGCAGCAACAGTATTTTCGGGCCTTCGTCGGTGTCTTTGGTCAAAACCAGCGTGGCAGCAGGGCGAATATCCATGGAGTTTCCGTTGTTTTCACATAGTGGTGCGCGCCAGATTCTTGGGCGGGGATAGGGATGGCCTTTTCAAAACTGTGCGGAGCCATGGATGGCGGAGCCCAAGCGTCACATGGATGTGCTTGAGCGTGTTTTGAAAAGGCCATCCCTATCCCTGCTACTCGAAAGCCAGACGCGCCGAAAATAACTCCCAAGATAACCAATGTGCGGTCTGCTGTCTCGGGGTGTCGGCATGGTTACAACCAAGTATCATTGGGTTTACCGAAAATTCCCCCATACAGGAACGCCGACTTGGCTCGCATCAAGCTCTCTTTCCCGGATAACGCTTTTTACTTTGAAACCAAGATGCCGGTTCGGATCACCGATATCAATGGAGCCAACCATCTGGGCAACGATGCGTTAATCTCCATGCTTTCTGAAGCCAGGGCCCAATTCCTGGTGAACTATGGTGTCCAGGAGGCCGACAAAAACGGCGTGGGTATCATCGTGACCGACCTGGCAACGATGTACCAATCGGAATCGTTCTTTCCGGAGATGCTCCGGTTCGAAGTTGGATTGATGGACTTCAACAAATACGGCGGGGATTTCGTATTTCGGGTAACCAAGGCGGAGAGCGGTCAACCCGTGGCCCTGGCCAAGTACGGTTTCGTGTTCTTCAATTACCAGCGCAAATCGGTTGTGCCGATGCCAGAGAGTTTCCGCGCACGCTTCGGCGATTAGTATTTAGTCTTGGAGTGCCAGCTTTCGGATGCCTTGCCGGTAGAACAGGTAGGCCATGACACCTGCCATCAGATTGCCAACCAGCGCACCGCTCATCAGGCCGTTGATACCGCCGAGCTGTGAGCCGAGCCAAAGCAGCGGCAGAAAGCAGAGGAATAACCGCAGGACCGACACCAGCAGCGCCCGCATGGCAAGCCCCAGCGCATTGCACACCGACACCATCAGCATGCAGATACCCAGGCCGGTATAGCTCAGCGGTACCCGAACCAGATAACTGCCCAACACATCGCTGACGGCGCGATCGCTGGTGAACAGTTCTGAGACCACCCCTGAGGCCAACAGCCAGATCAACCCAATGGCCAGTTGCCACACCACCACAAAACGGACTGCCAATCGCACGAGAACGCGAATCCGCGTAAGCTCACCGGCCCCAAGCATGCGGCCAATCATGGGCGGCATCGACATGGTCAGTGCCAGCACCACTACAATGGAGAAAAACTCCAGGCGAGTGCCCAGGCCCCAGGCCGCGACGGCGGCGGAGCCAAAGCCCGCCACCATGGCGGTCGCGAACATGGCCGAGGCTGGCGGCATCAGCTGGCTGACCATGGCGGGGGCCATGATGCCATTCAGTTGTTTCAGTGCCTGGCCGAGGGCGAGCTGCGAAAGGTCGAAGCGTATCCAACCAGAGCGCAGCAGTTTGGGGTAGATAAACAGGCAACCGAGACCGAAGGCGGTCACCGTTGCCAGGGCAGCGCCCTGCAAGCCCCATCCGAAAACGAAGATGTACAACGGGTCCAGGGCGATGTTTGCCACGCTGGTGGCAACCATCATGTAGCCAGGGAGCTTGGTGTCTCCGTGGGAACGACACACGCTGTAACCAAAGTAGAGCATGGCGCCAGTCCAGGCGGAGAGCAGCCAGGGTAGCCAGTAACTGCGGATCATCGGCAGCAGGCTCTGTTCGGCACCCAGCCCAGCCATAATCTGGGTTTGCAGCAGCCATAGGGCGATACACAGGATAATCACCAGAGTGGCGCCCACGGTGACGACGAGACCGCCCAGGCGTTCAGCGCGGAGTTGGTCGCCAGCGCCGAGGGTTCTGGAGATGATGGCGGTGGTGGCGATGCCAAGGCCCACCTGCAGGCCGATGATCAGCTGTTGCATGGGCAGTGTGAAGCCCAGTGCGGCCAGTGGGTCGCGGCCGAGCTGGCCAATGAAGGCGCTGTCGACGAGTTGGAAGGTCATCAGTGACAGTACGCCGAAGAGCATGGGCCAGGTCATGGTGAACAACTGGCGCGGCAGGCTGGCTTGTGGGGTGGCGTTCGTCACGTTGGTGGCTTCTGTTCCAGGTGTTTTGCTTGGTGGGCGATTTTAGCAGTTATCGGTTTGTGAGTGGGTGCAAAGGCCGGGGCGCCTTCCCCAGACACGCCGTGAACCCATCCATGGGGGCTCGGCATTGCCATCCCTGGCAATGCACGGTCTGGGGAAGGCGCCCCGGCCTTCGCACATCGATTACGGAGTCGCTTTCAGTAAGTCGGAGTGCTGGGAATCAAAGCGCCGAAAGAGCGGCTTCGTAATTCGGTTCTTCCTTGATTTCACCAACCAACTCACTGTGCAGAACCTTGTTGTTCTCGTCCAGGACTACCACCGCGCGCGAGGTCAGGCCAGCAAGTGGGCCGTCCTGGATGGCAACACCGTAATCCTCCTGGAAACTGTAGTTTCGGAAGCTGGAAAGGGTAGTGACATTTTCCAGGCCTTCGGCACCACAGAATCGACCGGCAGCAAAGGGCAGGTCGGCGGAAACGACCAGCACCACAGTGTTGTCCAGGCTGCTGGCTTTTTCGTTGAACTTGCGGGTGGAGGTGGCGCAGGTGGGGGTGTCTACGCTGGGGACGATGTTCAGGACTTTGCGCTTACCAGCCCAGTTGTCCAGGGTGACGTCTTCCAGGCCCTGAGTCGTGAGGGTGAAGTTGGGGGCGGTGTCGCCGGTTTGCGGAAGGGTGCCGCTCACGGTGATTGGATTACCGCCGAGTGTGACGTTGCTCATTTGGAACTCCCTGATACTGGCTTAATGGATTTGTGTTTAACAGCTTACTCTGTGTAGTCCATTTTGGATGTTTTTTCATCCACGAGTCGAGTTACGTCGGTTTCAGGCGGGCTCAAATCCGGGAGCAGGGTGCCGCTGGACCAGCAGCAGGTAGCTGACCAGGGCTGCAATGGCGCAGGCAGCGATGATGCCCGCCATTACCACGGGGGTACCATCGTGGAAGTGCCCCACCAGCGCACCCACGGTCGCCGCAACCGCCATCTGGGTGAAGCCGAACAACGCCGACGCGGAGCCGGCCATGCTGGGGAAGTTGGCCAGGGCTCCGGCCATGGTCTGGGGTAGAACCATGCCCACACCCACCATCAGTAGCGATTGGGGGAGAATGACGGCCCAGACGTTATAAATATGGGCTGTTGCCAGCGCGGCCATTAAAGAACCGCCGGCCACTGCCACAACCAAGCCACGGATCAGTATCTGATCCGGCGTCAACGATCGCCCCAGTCGAATGGCCGTGAGGTTACCTACAATGTAGCCGGTGACGATGCAGGCAAAGAAAAGGCCGAAGTATTGCGGTTCCACGCCCAGGAAATCGATCAGTACGAACGACGAGCCCGACAGGAATGCAAACAGGCCGGCAAAGGTCAGGGAATTGGTCAGGGTGTAGCCCAGGAAGCTAATGTCCGAGGCAATTGCCCGGTAATTCTTCCACAGGCTGCTGATTCGCAGGGATTGCCGGTTTTCCGGGTGCATGGGTTCGGGAATACCGACGGCGACGACAATCGCCATCAACAGAGCGTAGCCACCCAGCGCCAGAAAAATTGACGACCACCCCAGGCTGACCACCATAAAACCGCCGAGAGTTGGTGCAACAGCGGGTGCCAGGGCCATGATGCTGGCCAGGATGGCCATGATCCTTGCGGCGTCCCGTGGGGAATAGATATCCCGTACCGCTGCCCGGCCCAGCACTGGACCGGCCGACCCCCCCAATGCTTGCAGGAAGCGGCACAAGATCAGTGTTTCAATATTGGTGGCAAGAGCACAAACAACGCTGGCGATCGCAAAAAGCAGGAAGCCGCCAATCATGATGGGTTTGCGCCCGAAACGGTCCGCCAGTGGGCCGCAGATCAGCTGTGCCAGGGCTAAGCCGACCATGTAGATACTCAGGGTAAGCTGGACTTGTCCGGTATCGGCTGAAAGCGCCTCTCCCATGGCGGGCAAGGCAGGCAGATACATATCGATCGCCAGCGGCCCGAGGGCGACAGCGGCTGCCAATAGTATCGTTGTCCATACACTCGTTAGCGCAAGCATTAGATGACCTGAAGTTATTCGATGACAAGCGAGCTGGGAGTGGTGATGGCCTTCCGAAACCGTGCGGAGCCATGGATGGCGGAGCCCGAGCGTACAGGGACGTATTTACAGCGTGTTTCGGAAGGCCATCACCACTCCCAGCGACCTACTCGGAGTCTGGTCAGTCTACGGATCAAGAGGGACAAGATAACGGCCGGCTATTTCATACGATATATGAGCAAATCAGATGAATTAGGTATTGAGGCCATTGATGGTCGCTGCTACGCCGTTGACGTGGTTTCGAATCCAGCGGTGAGCGGGGTCGTTCTGGTTGCGTTTGTGCCACAGCATCAGCAATGTGAATGGCTTGTAGTCGAACGGTAGGGGCGTCCATGCAAACTGCTGCAGTAAGTCCTCACTCATGCGCTTGGGCGCTGTGGCGAGCATGTCAGTGCCATGCAGGAAGGCTGGCAGGCCAGAAAAATTGGACACGGTTACGGCGGTTCTCCGGGTCAATCCCTGGGCGGCTAACGAACCTTCGAAAGCCGTTTTTTCACCCGTGCCGAACAGGATGTCGATGTGATCCGCCTTCAGATAATCCGCCAGGGACTCCGGGGCCTGTCGGATGGCGGGATCGTAGAAAACCACCATCTGATCCGCCATCAGGCCCCGCTGCATGATGTCGGTGGCTTCCGGTGCGTGAGGGGAAATAATCAAGTCACACAGGTCTTTACGCAACATGTCGGCGGTTGGAATACCTGAGGGGACAACCTGCAAGCGGATGCCAGGCGCTTCCTGCCGGATCACGGACAATAGTCCGGGTAACAGCAGGTCGCGCTGATAGTCGTTGGCGGCTATGGTAAAGGTGAACTCGGCCGTGGCCGGCGTAAACGCCTGTCTCTTATACACATCTGACGCTGCCGAC
>CAJXOQ010000060.1 GCA_913057975.1 uncultured Marinobacter sp. | reverse complement strand
AGATAGGAGTCCGTCTCGTGGGCTCGGAGATGTGTATAAGAGACAGCCACCACCCGGGCCACCAGAGCCTGACGCTGCCGATCACATCGGACATTCAGAGAAATTGACCCCTTTTCCGTGAACTTAAGCGCATTTCCACACAAATTGATGATAATTTGCCGGAAACGGGTCGGATCTGTCGCAACCTTCTCGGGCAGGGGATACTCGCAGATGATATGAAACGCCAGCCCCTTTTCCCGCGCCCTGGGTGCGAAGAAAGCGCGGATTTCGTCAAGCAGTTCCGGCAAATTAACCGACACTATATCCACATCCAGTTTGTTGGCGTCGATCTTTGAGTGATCCAGGATATCGTTGATAAGGTCCAGCAGGTGGCGGCCACTGCGCACCACCGTTTCCGCACTGGTGTGTTTCTCCCTCTCGGTCAGGTCCGGATCAAGTAGGGTTTCGCCATAACCGATAATCGCCGCCAGCGGTGTTCGGATTTCGTGGCTCATGTTGGCCAGGAACTGGCTCTTGGCTTCGGCCGAATTGCGCGCCAGTTCTTTTTCCAGGCGTTCCTGCTCCCGCTCCCGCTCGATACGCTGGCGTTGGTGGCGCTCAGTAGCATCAATACAGGTGCCCTCAAGATGGGCGGGATCGCCATCGGGGGTATACACGGTATGTAACGAAATGGTGGCCCAGCGCTCTGCACCGGAACGGGTGTAATACCGCGCTTCGATACCCTTGACTGTGCCCCGGGATTCCAACTGCCCAATCACCCAGCGGCGCACGCGCTCATCCGCAAAACAGGTTTCCAGGACGTCCGGGTCAAGATCCAGCAGCTCCCGGCTGCTGGTGTAGCCCATCAACCTTGCCATGGCGGGGTTGGCGGTGACGAAACGCCGGTCCAGCGACATCTGGAACACGCCCTCTATGGCGTTGTCGAACAGCGACTGGTATCGACGCAGGTTGGCCAGCGCTCTCTGGCTCCAGCCCAGGGCTTCGCCCTGTACCTGCTTGATCCGGTCAGCCAGGGCAAAGGAGAACAGGATGATCTGGGCCGTCAGGCCGAACTGCGGGGCGTAGGAGGTGAACATGTTCAACGGCAGGTAGCCCATCACGGTCAGGCCATAGATACCGAAACCCACCAGCGCCAGGGTCCAGGCAAAAAAGTAGGAGCGCGCAGCCGGGTTGTAATAGCGCCAGGACAGGTAACTGACCACAATCAGGATAATGCTGAGCAGGATCGACGCCAACACGATCCATTCCATCGCCGTGTGATAGGGCAGGAACAGGGATAGCACAAAGGTCGCCACAATGGCGTACAGGCAAAGCTGGATCACCTTGTCCAGGTCCGCAGACCGCTCCCGGGTTTCCAGCAGGGACCGGGCCATCAACAGACCCCAGAACCAGGTATTGATGATCTGGTAATGGAGGTATTCTTTGTGCAGTAGAGCGGGGCGATTCTCCAGTAACTGGATACCGTGCACCTGCTCAGTGGCTATGAATACAGCGGCCGATACCAGGTACAACACGTAGTAAATATTGCTGCGTTCGCGAACGGACACGGCTACAAACAGGTTGTAAGCGAGAATGGCCAGAATGCTGCCAAACAGAATACCCCGCACGGCTTCATCGACTGACACCCTCTCGATATAGGCATCGGGGTGCCACAGGGTGATCGGCAGGCGGAAGGTATTGGTATTGGTAATGCGCAAATAGATGCGAGTTGAACTTCCTGGTTCCAGTGACAATCGGAACGTGGGGTTGGGCACCGCCAGGTCACGCCCGGACCAGTCGCCCTCATAGCCCGCACGGCGCTGCTCTATCAGCTCGCCATCCCGAACCAGGTAGAGCACCACCTCATCCACCAGTGGCAGGGCCAGCTCCAGTATCCAGTCTGTCAGCGCTGCGCCAGCTCCTACCTCGACATCAAATCTGGCCCAATAAGCAGATTCCGTGTAGCCAAAATTCAGCACACCGCCCTCATGACGGGTGAAAGGCGCGGTATCTCCACTCAGGATGTCGTTGAAATCGAGGGTGTGCTCCGGGTCCTCCAGGTACCAGATACAACTACCCAGATCACGCACACTGCTGGTGGCGCTGTTCAGAACAATCTCGCCGTCCTGGCATCGTTCCTGCGCCACGGCGGAGGCCGGAATAACAATAGCCAGAACCGCAAGCGCGATGAAACGGAGCCATCGGACGTGGCATTCCCATTGCTGCAAAATGTGATCTCCGCGAGGGCAGATGCCTTTTTTATGGTTTATTGTCAGCAGTCACGCAGGTGCCGAACGAATTCAGCGGCACCCTGGCTAAACACTTTAGCGTTTTACCAACAACGACGCATCTCAGGGTCACTTGAAATGAGACATTCCTGCATTTTCGCCGCCATTCCTCTGTTTGCCCTGACATTGGCCGGCTGTGGGCCAGACGACTCCTCCGACAGCAACTACATCAATCCGGCGGCCAGTGTGTCGTTGTCTTTCGAGAGTTTTGCCGTCGGGGACGAAGATGGCCTGCCACCGGTACTGCCACAGACCACTTTCTACGATGTGTATCGGGGCATTGAACCCGCCGACGGCGAGGATGACGAAGGCGTGGTCGCCCAGCTCCGCGATCGCTTCGAACTGCTGATGGGATTGACGCCAAGTGATGATGGGACAACCTACACCCACGCGCGAAATCCGATGGATTTCCTCCACTACGTTATCAGCACGAATCAGGTGAACACCTTCAATGATGGCCGGCGGCTGATGCGCGACAGCATCACTCAGGGCGAGGGTTCCCGTTACAATACTCCAGCCAACGATGCACTGATCCGCTTTACCGAAACCGGTGGCAACAATGGCGAACCGCCCGAGCCGGATCAGATCTGGGTGTACGTCCTGCTAGACTGGACCAGCAACCCGCAGCTCGACAAGGTTTTTCGGGCGGCCCAGTTTGTCGCCAGGGAACCCGCCGATGACGACACATCTCCCCCGGAGGTGAGCAGCGCAGTCTGGAGCGGCCGTTTTCACGGTCCGGATTTTTCCGTCAGCGGTTACAACCAGCCAGAGTATGCCGTCATCAGCCTGACGGGACGGGAATTTGGCAATGCGGAAATGCGGCAGGAGTTTATTGGCAACAAACGCGACACGCTGTCACTGACACAGACCTCGGGGATAACCATTGACGGTGAAGAGCCCGATTGTATACGGGTGGATGTGAACTATGAGAACGCCAGGGTGCGTGTGTTCACATCCTCTGATGAGCCGCCCAGCACCACCAATACCGAGGGCACGACACCCAACCCTGCCCACTGCGGCAATCAGCAGAGCGGTGACGAGGCGATTGTCTACGAGTCCGTGGTCATCAGCGAGCGTCAGTAAATGGCCCGGTCCTGCATGTCCCAGTTCTTGAGGAACCCCTTCTTGCGGTCGATCATGCGCTCGTAGGTCGAGATCATGATGGCGGCGTGGGGGGCTTTGGTCAGTCGGAGGGTTTCAATGCGGCGCTCAAGTCGCGCCACTTCAGTACTGACCTGCTGGCAGACGTGTGACCGAACACTGTCGTGGTGGTCAAGCTTGACCGGGCGTGGTTGCTCCTGCCCAGACTGTGGCTGCGTGTGCTTATCCATGATCGTCCTCTTCCACTGAGTGTCCAATGATCAATACGCCGAAACCGATGATTCCGCCCACGTTTCAATGGCTCTTTTTTGGCCGGGCTGGAAGTCCTTTTATCCTTTTGTTTCGTCGGGCTTTTATAAAGCCTCGGTACATACTGTAGCAGGCGTTGTCCACGTTCTATGATTTGACGTAATTCTGCACAACTGTCGGACAAAACTCAATAAAAATGAATAGAGTTTCATATTTGTTGCAGTGAATACGACTCCGCTACCCAAACCACACGCACAAACCCCTGCTATAGTTCCCTTCAGATCACAACACAATGCGCATCCGTTTGCCGTAACGACCCCACTCCATCCGGGCCAGGAAGACCGCTTATGAACCAGACATCCGTTGCCGATACACTAAGGGAATACCTTTCCCTACTGGAGCTGCTTGACGATGCCTACTGGGAAGCGAGCTCCATTCAGCACAAGGACATGCTTTACGACATCATCAGCATCTTCAGTCAGGAAGTGGCCGAGATCAACAAGCTCAGTGTCATGGACCACCATTATCCTTACGAAGTTATCACTGAAGGTATCCGGCGGGTGGTCCCCAAGCTGGAGCGACTGGATGAAAACCGTGAGGAAGTAATCCAGCGAACCCAGACGCTAACCGACTTTCGGGATATCCTGTCGTCTGTGCTGGGGATACTGGAGGAACAACTCGCGACCCTTTGAGGGGTCAGTCAGGCCTCCACCAACGGCCTGCGGTTCTCAGGCATCAACGGAAAGCGGTCGCATACCGTGTAGACAAACCGTGCCAGCGCCGGCAGGTGGTGGCCAACAATGGGAATGCCGGTGTTGAGCAGGCTGACGGAAATATCCCGGGCTGCATCCGCCCAACACAACTTGTTGATCAAACCAATGTGACCAAAGGCATGTCTGCTTTGCTGGCCCCATAGCCCTATGGGGTTACCTCCCAGCATCATGCCTGCACTGAAGCGCATGGGGATCATCATGGTGCGGTCAATCTGTAGCGATCCAAACTGTTGAATGGAACGCCTGACGGTCATCTCGCTGCAAATGCGCTTGCCATTCCAGACCCCGCCGTTGAGCATCATCTGAAAGAAACGCCCCATTTCTTCGGCGGTGCCACACAAGTTGCCCGCGGGAATAACCGCCTCCTGGAAGCGGGGATCATTGGAGACCCGCTCCACCGTGTGTATATCGCCTCCCAGCGCCCGGTTCACGATCCAGGATACCGGAAAGCGCGGCGTTGGGCCGGTGGCATAGTTGCCGGCAAGCTTGTCCACGTCTGCGGATGCAATCCCGTAAGTAAACCACTTCATCCCCATGGGCTTCCGGAGGTGTCGGTCAATATACGCCTCGATAGTATCGCCGGTCACTTTCTCCAGTACCCGCTGCAACACGAAGCCCCCGGTGATAGCGTGGTACGCCACTTTGGCACCATCCACCTCCACCGGCTTCGCCTCACACAACAGGCGCCAGATTTCGTCCCTGTCCCAGAGCACATCAATGGGGGTTTCCCGGGGAATCGCCGGAATGCCGCCACGGTGGGACAGCACCTGGTGGATGGTGATGGTGCGCTTACCACCCCCCGCGAACTCCGGGCAGTAATACGACACCGGGTCCATCAGATTGACCAGCCCCTGTTCCGCCAGGATGTGGATGAGCAGGGCTGTGACTGCCTTGGAGGCGGAGAAATAGCAAATGGGTGTCTCCGTGGTCATCGGCACTTTCAGCGCGTCTACGGCGTCATGGGGCCCGTTGCCGCTGGCATGGCCGATGGCCCGATGTAGGATCTGCTCGCCCCGGTGTCTGACCGACAGCTGTATGCCTGGGTGCACCCCTGTTCGGTACAACCGCTCAACGCTGTGCCATATGGCCTCGACAACCTCGGGGCTCACACCAGCCAGCTCCGGTTTCTCGCCGGCCACATCTCGGTAGGTTACTGACGCCAGGTCATTGGGAACGGCAGAGGTGTGGAGCGCACGGCGGGCAATTCGGTTCATCGCTTGACCTTTGATTCCGGAGACTGTCTTTTCGCACATCCTGACGCTGGATGTCACCCGGCGCATTGGCCGGATAGCGGGCCTGGCAGCGTCAACTCATCCAGCACGATCGTCTTCAGGGATTATGGGCGTCCTCGGTCAAGGGTGCCAGCACCACCTGATTGCGGCCATCGGTCTTGGCCTGATACATGGCCCTGTCGGCTGCCGCGCACAGGGTATCGGCGCCTTCACCATGGTCGGGGAATACGGAAACGCCGATACTGACGGTCAGTGCGACCGTGTTGCCATTCCCCAGAGACTGTGGGGCATCACTCACCAATCGGCGCAGTCGCTCTGCGGTATCCAGCGCCTCGCGATAGTCCATTTCCGGCAACAGGATAACAAACTCTTCGCCGCCAAACCGACCGACACTATCCACACTCCGCACGCTCTCTGCCAGCAATGCGCTAACCGCCTTCAGCACGGAATCGCCGGCGGCGTGCCCGTACAAGTCATTGATGTTCTTGAAATGGTCAAAATCGACCCAAAGCAGCGCCAGGTTTCGACCATAGCGCGTGGCACGGACAATTTCCTCATCCAGCAACCGGGCCATCTCCCGACGATTCAGCAACCCTGTCAGCGGGTCCCGGGCCGCCATCTCGGACAACTCGTTTTCAAGCGCTTTACGGTCAGAGATGTCCAGCACAATCCCCTCAAGCACCAACTCACCCTCACCTTCGACACTGCGGCCGCATTCCCAGACCCAGATCCGCGTTCCATCCTTGCGGACAAGGGAATACTCGATGGAAAACAGTTCCGCATTACCGATGGCCAGGTCGACAGCTTGCAGCGTGGCCTCATCGATGCCGCCTGCAATCAGTTTGGCAAAACTGATCACTTTGTTGTTGATCAGTTCATCCGGCTCGTAGCCGGTCAGCTCACGACAGCCTTTGGAGGCGGATAGCAAGGTCCAGTGCTCATCGTAAAGGCAGCGGTAGGCCATGCCGGGCAGGCTATCCAGTATGGTGGCTAACTGGCGCTCACGCTGACGGGCCATAGTCTCCGCCTGGCGGATATCGGTAATATCCTGTCCGATAGCGATTGACCCTGCGAGTTCACCCGCTTCATTCCTCAGGCTGCGCGAGTTCCAGGACAGCTGTCTCTCACGTCCATCGCGGGTGGTTATCCAGGTTTCGTAACCGACAACCTCGCCCTCATCACGGAGAATTTCGTTCGCCCTCTCACGGATTCTGGTCCTGTTTTCCTCATCGGGATACAGCAGCTGCCATATCTCATCGGACCCGATCACTGCCTCCCTGGGATAGCCGCTGATGTCTTCCGCGGCCTTGTTCCAGAGTACAACCCGGCCCTCGGGGTCCAACACGTTGATCCAGACATTGGCACGCTCGATCACGCTTTCACGGAACTGGCTCAGTTCCCGATTTTCCTTGCGCTGATGGCGATAGAGCGACAACAACTTCCGGTCATTGGTGAACTGTCGAATCAACAACAGGAAAAGTGCGAGCCCGGTCACCAGGACGAAAAGCGCGCCCTTGTAGGTTTGTATCCTGCTAAGTACGTCCGGATCGGGAAACCATTGCTGCACCAGATAGTCGGAAAACGTAATCCACAACCATCCCACCAGCAAGTAGGTTCCAACTACCCACAACGAACGCCGCAGCGGTGTAGGGCGGCCTTGAAGTTTCTCCATCTAGATAGTTTCCCCGGGTTCCGGCTGCTTCCCTGTCGGTGTGAACACCTCGGGCCCAAATCGAAGGCATGACACCCTGAAAATAGTCACAGACGGCGCCGCCGTCGAGCGAATATTGCAATCAATGAGGCATAAAAAAACCCGGAGGGCGTTTCCACCGTCCGGGTTTTGCCAGGTTTTATAACCTTACTTCACCTGTGCGCGAGCCTCTTCGAGAATGCGATTGAAGGTCTCGCTGGGCTGCATGATCTTGCAGACGTTCTCGGCCGGTGGGTGATAGTAACCACCGATATCGGCCGGATGGCCCTGGATCACACTCATTTCTTCCAGGATCTTGTCCTTGCTGTCTTCCAGTTGCTTCGACAGCTTCGCGAAGAAGTCCTTCAGATCCTTGTCGTCATCCTGGTTGGCCAGTTCCTCCGCCCAGTAACGGGCAAGGTGGAAGTGACTGCCACGGTTGTCCAACTCACCGGTGTTGCGCGACGGCGACTGGTTGTTCTCCAGCAGGCGCTCGGTGGCCTTGTCCAGGGTCAGGCCCAGCAGGCGCGCACGTTCGTTGTTCTGCTTCTCACCCAGTTCTTCCAGGGAAACAGCCGTCGCCAGGAACTCACCCAGCGAGTCCCAGCGCAGGTGATTTTCCTGCAGCAGTTGCTGAACGTGCTTCGGCGCGGAACCGCCAGCACCGGTCTCGTAAAGGCCGCCGCCGTTGAGCAGGGGCACGATGGACAGCATCTTGGCACTGGTGCCCAGTTCCAGGATCGGGAACAGGTCAGTGAGGTAGTCGCGCAGGACGTTTCCGGTGACCGAGATGGTATCCAGACCGCGAATCAGTCGCTCCATGGTCCAGCGAATGGCACGTACTGGCGACTTGATGAGGATATCCAGGCCGTCGGTATCGTGCTCCTTGAGGTACATCTCGACTTTCCTGATCAGCTCAGCGTCGTGCGGGCGCTCATCGTCGAGCCAGAACAGGGCGGGCATGCCGGTGGCACGGGCACGGTTAACGGCCAGCTTGACCCAATCACGGATCGGCAGGTCCTTGGTCTGGCAGGCACGCCAGATATCGCCCTTCTCGACTTTGTGCTCAGTCAGCACGGCGCCGTCTTCAGCAATAACGCGAACAACCCCGTCTTCCTTGATTTCAAAGGTCTTGTCGTGGGAACCGTATTCCTCGGCCTTCTGCGCCATCAGACCAACGTTCGGCACCGTGCCCATGGTGGTGGGATCAAACGCGCCATGGGTCTTGCAGAAGTTGATCACTTCCTGATAGATGGTGGCGTAGGTGCTTTCAGGCATCACCGCTTTGGTGTCCTTGAGCTTGTTGTCCCGGGCCCACATCTTGCCGGAGTTACGGATCATTGCCGGCATGGAGGCATCAACGATGACGTCGCTGGGTACGTGCAGGTTGGTGATGCCCTTGACGGAATCTACCATGGCAATTTCCGGACGATGCTCATAGCAGGCATGCAGGTCTTCAAGGATCTGCTCCTGCTTGGACTCCGGCAGTTGCTTGATCTTGTCCGTCACACTGGAAAGACCGTTGTTGGGGTTCACGCCCAGTTCGTCAAACAGTTCGCCATACTTGTCGAACAGCTCCTTGTAGAAGATCTTTACCGCGTGACCGAAGACGATCGGGTGGGAGATCTTCATCATCGTGGCTTTGACGTGCAGGGAGAACATCACACCGGTTTTTTCGCAGTCTTCAATGCAATCATCAAAGAACTTGCGCAGCGCCTTGCAGCTCATGAACATGCCGTCCAGCACTTCGCCTTCCTGCAGTGCCAGCTCACTCTTGAGAACGGTCTGCTTACCTTTGGCGTTCTCGAAGACGATGCGGGCGTTGGTGGCCTTGTCCAGTGTCAGTGACTGTTCGTTGGAGTAGAAATCACCACCGCGCATGTGGGCCACGTGGGTGCGTGACGCCGGGCTCCACTCGCCCATGGTATGGGGGTGTTTACGGGCAAAGGCCTTGACGGCGGTCGGGGCACGACGGTCGGAGTTGCCTTCACGCAGGACCGGGTTTACCGCGCTGCCCAGGACTTTGGAGTAGCGGGCGTGGATTTCTTTCTCTTCGTCAGACTCAGGGTGTTCCTTGTACTCGGGCACCTTGTAACCCTGGTCGTTAAGCTCCGTGATGGCAGCCCGCAGCTGGGGAATTGAGGCACTGATGTTGGGAAGCTTGATGATGTTGGCTTCCGGGTCCTTGGTGTAGTCACCCAGCTCTTTGAGGTCGTCCGGAACTTGTTGCTTCTCTTCCAGATAATCAGGGAAGAGGGCCAGAATACGGGCCGCTAGCGAGATGTCGCTGGTGCCGAATTCGATGCCTGCGGGCTTGGCGTAAGTTTCGAGGATGGGAAGAAGTGACCGTGTCGCGAGGGCGGGGGCCTCATCGGTCAGTGTGTAAATGATCTTGGCTTTGGATGATGTCATTTTCGTCCTCAGGCTGATGGGTGAGTTCAGGACGGTCACCGCAGGGTCAGCCGTCTTGTGAACGTCTGGCTTGAGCGATGACTGATTCGGGAACTTTTGATAGACCTACTAAGATAGCATTTTTTTGGCAATTCTGGTTACGATCTTAGTATAAGAACCGACTAAAAGTTCGCTAAAAGCCGTTACAGGGTGATGAAAAGGCAGGAATTTACGAAACTTTCGAACATTTTGACATGGAGGCGGCCGTGGTGGGGAGGCCTTCTCCCGAAACCCGCCTCAAGACATCCCTGTGCGGCTTGAGCTCCGCCATCCATGGCTCCGCACAGTTTCGGGAGAAGGCCTCCCCACCACTAACATACTCCGTCCGTATCGCCACAAGAGCAAGACCGTAAGGCGGATTGGGCAAAGCCGTAATTCGTCAGCCAATCCAACGGCAAATTCACCCCTTCGGCAACAACTCCAGCTCTTCCAGGCAATCACGAATCCGGTCCAACGCCTCCGGATTGCCAAGAGCATCCCGGTTGTCGGCTTTGTTGGAACCGTTGATCAGGCGTGCCACCGCCAGCTCCACTTTCTTACCGCTGCGAGTGTAGGGAATATCCGGCACCTGGATGATGTGCTTCGGCACATGACGGGGGCTCGCGCCCTGGCGGATGCGGGTTTTGAGGTTTTTCTGGAGGTCGTCGGTGAGGGCCTGGCCCTCCGCCGGGACCACCAGCAAGACCACTTCCACGTCACCTTCGATCTGACGACCAACAACCAGGCTGTCTTTGACTTCCGCCACGGTTTCCACCTGGCGGTAGATCTCAGCGGTACCGATTCTCACACCGCCCGGGTTGAGGGTGGCGTCTGAACGGCCGTAGATGACGGCGCCGCCGTGTTCGGTGAATTCGATGAAGTCGCCGTGGGCCCAGACACCCGGGAAGGTGTTGAAGTAGGCGTCTTTATAGCGTTCGTTGCCGGGGTCGTCCCAGAAGGCGACTGGCATGGAAGGCAGGGGCTGGCGGCATACCAGTTCTCCACGCCCCTGACTGACCGGTTGACCGTCGTCGCCATAGGCAACGGCGTCGACGCCGAGGAAGCGGCACTGGATTTCGCCACGGCGCACTGGCAGCAACGGGGTGGAACCAACAAAACAACCACAGATATCGGTGCCACCGGCGATGGAGCCCAGCAGCACTTCAGGGGCGCCATCACTGTAGATCCAGTCGTAGTCTTCTGGGAGCAGAGGCGAGCCTGTGGAAAAGACCACTCGCAGGGGACTGAGATCCAGTTTTCTCGCTGGCGCCAACTCGGCCTTGCGGCATCCGGCAATAAAGCGGGCGCTGGTTCCGTAATGGGTCGCTTTTTCGTCAGCAACCACCTGCCACAGGTAATTCAGATCCGGATAGCCAGGGGAGCCATCTACGGTAATCACGGCGGCGCCGGTCAGCAGGGCGGAGGCCTGCCAGTTCCACATCATCCAGCCACAGGTGGTGAAGTAGAGAAAACGGTCGTCGGGACCCACATCGCCATGCAGCATCAACTCCTTGGCGTGATTCACCAACAGGCCGCCCGCGCCGTGGACGATGCACTTCGGCTTTCCCGTTGTACCAGAGGAGTAAAGGATATAGACCGGATGATCTGGTGGCAGCGGAGTAAAGGTCGGCGCCTGCCCCTGGCCCTCGGCAAGGGCATCATCCCAGTGGGTGACCTTGTCGCCAGCAATGGCGGGTTCACCGGGCAATTGCTCAACACTGACCACGCAACGCAGGGTTGGCAGCCCGTCGATCAGGCCTGCGAAATCGTCCTGGCGGTTGAAAACCTTACCCCCATATCCATAACCGTTGACCACAACCAGTGCCGAGGGTTCGATCTGGCCGAAGCGGTCCAGAATTGCTCCGACACCAAAGTCCGGTGACGCCGAGCTCCAGATCGCGCCCAGGCTGGTAGCCGCCAGCATGCCCACCAGCGCTTCGTAGCCATTGGTGACAACACCGGCGACGCGGTCTCCCTGCTGGACGCCTTTCCCGTGAAGAAATGCTTCCAGGGCCCCGGTGTCCGCCTTAAGCTGAGCATAAGTACGGCGCAGCACCGGGCGTGTTTCACAGTAGGCGACCACGGCTTCACGGTCGGCATGGTCGCCGTCGGCCAACCGCAACAGGTTGGCCGCAAAATTGAGTTTCATGCCCGGAAACCATTCCGCACCCGGCATCTCACGGCTACCCAGCACGGCATCGGCCGGGGTATCGCACACCAGGCCGCAGTAGTCCCATACCTTCTGCCAGAAGGTTTCAAGGTGGTCAATCGACCAGGTATGCAGGGCATGGTAATCCGCAAAGGGGCCAAAACCCTGTTGTTCCAACCAGCCCTGGAACCGGCCCATCTGGCAATCTTTTAGCGTGTCCTGCGACGGAGACCAGACCACGGGTGATTGTTCTGTGTTGCTCATCTGTCTCTCCTGTTGCTTACTGCATGTGCCAGCCATGGCTGACCACAATGGATTGGCCAGTCAGTGCCGCAGTGGGGAAAGCTGCCAAGTGTACCGCCAGCTCGGCAACGTCTTCCAGGGTGGTGAATTTGCCGTCAACGGTGTTCTTCAGCATAACCTTACTAATAACCTCTTCTTCGGAGATGCCCAGCTCTTTCGCCTGCTCCGGAATTTGCTTATCCACCAGAGGCGTTCTGACAAAGCCGGGGCAGATAATGTTGCTGCGGACGCCATGCTCGGCCCCTTCTTTCGCCACGGCACGGCACAGGCCGAGCATGCCGTGCTTCGCCGCCACGTATGGCGCTTTGAGCGGCGAGGCCTCCACAGAATGGACAGACCCCATGTAAAGCATGGTGCCACCGCCGCTGGCGTACATCTGATTCAGGGCAGCCCTGGTAACGAGGAAGGCGCCATCCAGATGAACATTCATCACCTTGCGCCAGTCGGCAAAGTTCAGCTTGTGCACCGGATCTATGTGCTGAATACCTGCATTGGCCAGGGCAATATCAAGACCGCCCCACTTGTCCACGATGGCGGCGACACCTTGATCAACCGCTTTCTCATCGGTGACGTCCATGGCCAGCGCCATAGCGGTACCGCCCGCCTTTTCAATGGCGTCAACCGCTTCCCTGGCGCTCTCCAGGGTGAGATCTGCCACGGCAACACGGGCACCTTCGCGGCCGTACTGTTCGGCTATGGCCCGGCCAATTCCGCGCCCCGCCCCGGTGATCAGGGCTATCCGGTTTTCTAGACGCATGATGTTATCTCCTTAGTCGTAAGCCACACTGGGCAGCCAGGTCGCGATTTCGGGCACCAGGAACACAATCGCCAGGGCCACCAGCTGAATAATGATGAAGGGTATGACGCCCTTGTAGATGTCGGTCACCTTGATTTCCGGCGGCGCCACACCCTTGATGTAGAACAGTGCAAAGCCCACGGGCGGCGTCAGGAATGAGGTCTGCAGGCACATGGCAAAAAGAATGGTGAACCACACCAAGTCAAAGCCAAGATGCTGAACCACAGGCGCCACCAGCGGCAGAATGATCAGGGTGATCTCAACCCAGTCGAGGAAGAATCCCAGCAGGAACACCCCGAACAGAATGGTCAGTATCACGCCATAGGGGCCGAACGGCAGGCCGAGCAGGGCCTCTTCGATAACAGCATCACCGCCAAGGCCCCGCAGCACCACGGAAAAGGCCGTTGCGCCGAGGAAAATCGCGAAGATGAAAGCGGCCGTACGTGTGGTTTGCTGCAACGACGCATTCAGCACTTTCAGAGTCAGACGCCGGGACATCAGAGCCAGTAGCAACGCACCCAGTGCACCAACACCAGAGGCTTCGGTGGGAGTGGCGATGCCAGCGAAAATAGAGCCCAGCACACCGAGAATCAGCGCCGCCGTGGGCAAAACCGCCTTGGCAACTTCCCAGACAATACTCCAGGATACTTTCTCCGTACCCTCAGGCACCGGAGCAATATTCGGCTGCAACAGCGGGCGGATCATCGCATAGCCCACATACATGGCACCCAGCAGCAGACCGGGCAGAAACGCGCCCATAAACAGGTCGCCCACGGAAGCCTCCGGCACCGCCAGGCGGTCTGCCATCAGCACCAGCATGATAGACGGTGGAATCAGGATACCCAGGGTGCCGGTGGCACAGGCTGTACCGACGGCAAAACCCTTGTCGTACTTGTTCTCCATCATCACCGGCAGGGACAACATACCCAGAAGCACCACTGACGCACCGATAATGCCGGTGGTAGCGGCAAGCAATACGCCGATCACAATCACCGTCACGGCATAACCGCCACGCACGGCACCAAACAGCTTTACCATGCTGTTCATTAAGCGCTCGGCGACACCGGACTGATCCAGCATGATGCCCATGAAGATAAACATGGGCAGCGCCACCAGGGTCTCGCTGTTAACGATGCTCCAGATTCGCTCCGGCACGAGGCCCATTGATGAGGGATAATCAAACCAGAGGTTGGCACCAAAATTCTCTACCGCAACAACACCGACCACCGTCCAGATGACTGCCGTGCCACCCAGCACCCAGGCCACCGGATAACCGGTCATCAACAATGCCCCGAACGTCAGGAACATGCCGATTACAAACAGGGTTTCAAGCTCCATCAGGACGCATCCTCTTTCTCATTATTCCCGGACTCGACCCGGACTGGCTTTGGAAAACCGAACAGCAGGGCTGTCACTTTCAGCAGGCGCGACAGTGCCGCTAAGGTGATGAGGATAAATGACAGCGCCAGAATGGCTTTCAGGAACCAACGATGTGGGAGTCCAGCCGGTGCCTGACTGGTTTCGCCCTGTTGCCAGGAACTGAAGGCATAGGGAACCATCTCGTAAACTGCCAGACCCAGAAACGGCAGTAGCAGGAACAGCAGGCCAAGCAGTTCAACCCAGCCCTGACCTCGCAGTGACAGACGCTCATGGAGAACGTCCACCCGAACGTGGTCATCCACCACCAGGGTGTAGCCCAGCCCCAGCAACCAGCCGATGCCCGCCAGGTGCCACTGGACCTCTTCGAGCGTGACCGAACCCTGACCAAACGCATAACGGCCAACGACGGCCCAGATAATAACGCCAGTGACCACCACCCAGAGCCACGAAGCACCCTTGCCGATTGCCGAAATCACACGGTCCATCCATTGACTGACGCGGGTTGTCGGCAGCTCCGTATGGTGATGGAGAAATTCGTCGGTGTCAGACACCGATGCCCGCACGTTCTGCGGTGAGCCTTTACCAGACACCGTCATACAACAGTTCCTCACTCAGAAAGCCGATTGTGAAACAAGGATGGCCCCGAAGGGCCATCCAGACTTGATCAGAGAATACCGACGCTCTGGCCGGCATCTCGGGGTCGGCCCCGGACCTTACAGATCCGCCGGAACATAGGCGCGGGTGTCCCACACCTTGTAGGATTCCATGAACTCCTGCTGGCTTTCATAGACGCGCTTGAAGTCGGCATCCTTGGAGGCTTCTTCTTCGAGCACTTCCTGAGTTACTTCCTTCAGCTTGAGCAGAACGTCGCGGGGGATCTGGTCGGCCTGAACGCCCTTGTCCTGGAACTCGGCCAGAACCTTGCCGTTCTTGTACTCGCCTTCTGCGAGACCACGCGTGGTCGCCGCGGTGCAAGAAGCCTCAACCAGCGCCTTCTGGGCGTCAGTCGCACGAGCCCACTCATCCTTGTTGATCAGCATATACTGAGCCGTGAACTGCTGGTGCCAGCCCGGGAACAGGTTGTACTTGACCACCTGATTGAAGCCGAGAATCTGGTCGATGGCGGGCATGGAGAATTCGGTGGCATCAATGGTGCCTTTCTCCAGTGCCTGGTAAAGCTCGCCGCCGGGCATCATGGTGACGGACGCGCCAAGCTTCTCCAGAACCTTGCCACCCAGGCCGGCGAAGCGGATCTTCAGGCCTTTGTAGTCTTCCAGGGTTTCGATGGGGTCGGAGTACCAACCCGCTGTTTCAGGCCCAATGATGCCGCACAGCTGTGCGTGTACATCGAAGCCTTTATTGGCATAGGTTTCCTGCAGCATTTCATGCCCACCGCCGAAGTAATACCAGCCGATATAGGCAGGTGGCTTCATGCCGAACGGAACAGCGGCAAACAAGGGAATCGCTGGCACCTTGCCCTGGTCGTAACCAATCCAGGTGTAGCCGGCGGATACCTTGCCATCGGAAACCGACTGCAGAATATCAAACGGGGGAACCAGCTTGCCGGGCTCGTAAACGCGAACCTGGATGCTGCCATCGGAAGCGGTATTGAGGTTGTCGGCGACCCAGGCGGCAGGTGACCCCAGGCCAGGCAGGTTAGTAGCGAAGGCGACCGGCATTTTCCAGCGCAGGTCATCTGCGAACGCCGATCCGGTAGTCAGGGCGATCGCACCGGCGATACCGGTAAGTGCCTTGAAGAGTTTCATTGGCAAGTCTCCTAGCATTGTTGTTGTATTCGGCCAAACAGGAACGTTCCCGACGGGCCTTATCTGAGTGTAGTCAGACATCGCAGGAAACGAGACAGACAAGATGTGTTTTGGGTCCAACGATAGCGCCAGTCTTGTTTTCTGCGTTGTTCTGACGTCCTGCATCCGGGATATAGCAGGCTTTGTGCCAATCAAGATATTTTGTTATTTATCAGATAGATAAAAAGCCGGCGAGACATTGCGCATAATGAACCGTCCGGAAAACCGGACGCATATAGACATCCGTCGTAGGGGTTTGTACGGATAACAGGACATGCGTCCTGATTTCAGGACATCTTGGCGAGTTTTTCGTAAAGCACCGAACGCGAAATACCCAGCAGTTTGGCTGCCCGGGTACGATTACCACGACTGGCGACCAGTGCTTCTTCAATGGCCTGGGCTTCGGCATCGGCCAGGGTTTTAGCCAGTGGACGCACCGGCTGTGGCACCAGCGATGAGGCTGGCCTGTTACCACTGCGGGGCAACACCTTAAAAATGGCATCGGCGTCCAGCAGACCACCATCCTCACCCATGGTCAGGGCCCGCTCCAGCACATTCCGCAGCTCACGGATATTACCGGGCCAGTCGTAACCGCCCAAAGCCGCCACACCGGCGTCGGTAATTTCACCCCGCATCTCCAGGCCGTCACAGATTTCACCCAACAGGGCCTCACACAGCACACCCAGATCGGCCAGGCGGTCCCGCAGCGGAGGAATAGGGATTTCCAGCACGTTCAGCCGGTAATACAGGTCCGAACGGAACTCACCTTCGGCAATCATCGCCTCCAGGTTACGACTGGTCGCGGCAATGACTCGCACATCCACTGAGGCCACCTTGTTCGAACCCAGGGGTTCAATCTCACCTTCCTGCAACGCCCGCAACAGTTTTGCCTGCAGCGGCAGTGGCATATCCCCGACTTCATCAAGGAACAGGGTGCCACCATTAGCCAGTTGGAATTTGCCTTCCCGGGTGCGGCGATCTGCCCCGGTGTAGGCTCCGGGTGCCACGCCGAAAAATTCAGCTTCCAGCAGGTTGTCTGGAATCGCCGCCACGTTCACACCCACAAAAGGCTTCTCGACGCGGGTCGATACGGAATGAATGGCCTGTGCAAGCACTTCCTTGCCGGTACCGGTTTCACCCAACAACAACACCGGCATGTCACGACCGGCCGCCAACCGGGCCCGGCGCTTGACCTCCAGCGCTGCGGGGCTGGCACCCACAAAGTCGGCGAGGTTGTAGCGCGTGCCACGCGCCTTCTTCGCCAGTGCCTTACGAGCAGCGGCCAGATCCTGGTGCAGGCGACGATACTTGGCCACCAACGGCGTCAGCGGTTGCAGGTCGTCGTACAGCACAAACGCCACCGCCCCCATGATGCGCCCTTCGTCGTCATAGAATGGCAGCCGGGTTACCACCAGTTGTTGCTTGTTATGCTCCATGATGTCGAGCAACAGAGGTTTACCGGCCTCCACCACTTCCGGCATGCGACTCTGGGGAATCACTTGGCGGACAGGTTTACCGATGACGGCCCTGGGGTCCTCCAACCCAAGCAGATGGGCATAACTATTGTTAATCCAGGTAATACGGCTTTGGTGATCAACCGCAATCGCACCAGCACTGGCTTCCTCAAACATGGGAAACAGTGCCTCGATCAGATCCCTGGTCAGGCCACTCTTGTTATTCTCGGTAAACAGCTCTGTCATGTACCCTGTACCACCGGGTTGGATGTTATTCATAGCAATATCCAGAGCACCCGGCGAACCGGGTGCAGAGACGGAAGTATATGGCGCCCCCGGAACAGGGGCAAACAATGTCGGCCCGGAACCTGACCGGGCCGGCCGACAGGCGTGTCAGTCTGGAATCTGCACCTGATCGTCAGCGAACACGATGCGGTCGCCGGCATCCGGGCTGGGATCGATCGGGGTCAGGTTGGTCGCAGACAGAGGTGTGGTCATATCGCCACGCGGTACTGTTCTGACCACCTGACTGGGCGGCAAGGCCTGCTTGTCGGCAAGGTTCGCCCACACCAGATCCAGGGCCTGGAAGAAGTAGTGATGCAGCGTCACATATCGGTCCGCAATACCCGGGAAGCCGTTGAGGACATCCAGGTGGTGGGCATTGAGAATCTCGTAATACCTCAGCTTGCTATCACTGCCCTCAACCCGCTGGTTCAGCCCGAAATAGGGCCGCGAGGTGTGATTGATGGGCAGGATGGCATCAGCACGACCGGTCACGAAGACCGTTGGCTTGCCCCGCAGATTGCCAGACGCGCGAATTTGCTCAACACCGTCAGCAATACGCTCTGACCATTCCTCGGCATCGCCCGACAGCGGGCTTCCGGTCACGGCATCGGCGCCCAGGGCAAGGCTTCTCAGACACAACAGAGCATCCAGACCGTAATCCTGCTGGCTGGTACTGGGCGACGCACTGGCACTCAGATTGGTGGGCTGGCCTTCGGCACCGTCGTACACCAGATTCACCCCGGCACTGGGGGGGATGCCGTTGCTTGCGGAGAACAGCGCTGCTTCCTGCGCCGCAGTGATCGGCGTGACCGCGCCGCCAGCCCCCGTAGCCGCCAGGCTGATATCACACAACCTGTCCTCAACACCGGCCTGACCGTAGGCGTTGGCATAGGTGGTGGAGATGCTCTGGGCGACCGCCAGCCCGAAATGAACCGGTGCCAGCAAGTTCTGCTCCGGCTGGATACCCACTTCCTCTTCCAGGATGCGCAGCGCATCGGAGGCGAGGTCGTCGGTGGTAGCGCCTGTCACCAGGCCCTTGTTGGCCAGTGAGTTACAGATGTTCTCCGCTACCGTGAAGTTGTTGAATGTGGCGTTCAGTGGCGCCACATCACGCACTTCCGGTGCAATGTTCGCGCAACCCTGATACACCGCCAGCGCCGTGGTGTAATCCAGCAGGCTGCGGCTGTGCTCGGCCAGTTCGGGACCACTCCCCTGAAGGATGGTAAAGCTGGTATCCACCTGCGGATTGACGTTGGGCTCCGACACCGCCACCCCGTCGATCAGCCCCTTATCGTCAAGTTCGGCGGCACGGACCGAGGCCCCACCACCGTTGGAAACGCTGGACGCAATCACCAGGGTGTCTTTCGGCGTCACCTTGATCACCTTGCGGCCATTACCGGTTTCCTGCCCGAATTCCTCGTTCAGCACGTAGAAACCGAACTCAATCGACTGCAGTACATGTCGCCCCCAGTCAGCCTCGGGATTGGCCTTGGAGTGAGCGTGCTTGTAGGCGAAACGATCCGGCCAGGCGGCGTCAAAATCGGCTCGCGCCTGGGCGTCCAGATCGGCCCGGAACTGCACCGGCTCATCCGCCTGGGTAAGGGTGCCATCGATACGCTGGGCCGCGTTGGTGGCCAGGTTGTGGGAACCGGTTCCCGTACCCTTGTCGGTGTAGACCACGGCGCAGCCTTTCTTCAGGCCCCATTCGCCGGCGGTACCGATCGCGCCGTAAATGCCGCGGGAGCCGGACGAGGGCGCCGTTACCATACAGGCCTGCTTGGGATCGAAACTGGCCGGCACCTGTACCATCACGGTCACCGGCACATCGCCGCCACCAACCGTCATGTAGGCCAGGTATTCGTTCCCCGGTATCAATCCCTCACCACTGCTATCGACCTGGGGACCGAAAAATTCGCCGTAACCACCTCCGGGCACGGTGTCCACAAGGGCCCGATAGTTGTTGTAGATGGCCAGCGTCCGGAGTTCTTCAGGCGTGGGATTAACCGGATCATCGAAGGCAGGTGCCGTCGCACTGGCCAGGCCGCTGGCACCCAGGCCACCGGTCAGAAGATCATTGGTGACGCCATCATACTGGGTGGAGTGGACCTCTCCCTGGATAAATCCCGGGAGCTGGTTGAACGGTTTCTTGCTGCTGTCGTTGCAGGCGGTACCCGTCAGAGCCACCGCACCAATCAGCGTGTACTGAAGTAGCGTTTTCATACGTTGTTCCCTGTTGTTTTTGTTAGACATGAGAACCCGGCGTACACGAACGAAGCCGGGTACCATGACTGGGGCCATGCGTATCCTGTGCCAATACAGCAGAACGTTGATTTTCATTGCTTTCTCTGGGAATTTTTCTAATTCTCAAGCACTATTTCCGGATTTCCGGACAGTTATCAGAAGGGCAGGTGGTCGGAAATGCCCTGTACAGGCCGTCTCGCGACATTGTCCTGAATCCAGGACAGTGTCCCACTTTCAGGACAGCGCTGAGCACAGCCTGTCTCTTATACACATCTCCGAGCCCACGAGACGGACTCCTATCTCG
>CAJXOQ010000059.1 GCA_913057975.1 uncultured Marinobacter sp. | reverse complement strand
GGCACAGCAGCAGGCGGCCTTCCACCGTGACCCGAACGCGGTTGCAGGTGGAGCAGAAATTGTGGGAATGGGGCGAGATGAAACCGACCCGAACGTCGCTGTCCGGCATGCGGTAGTAGCGGGCGGGCCCGCCGGAATCTTCCGGAGTGGGAACCAGCGCATGGCGCTGGCTGATGATATCGCGCACTTCGTCGCTGGTGCATAGCACCTGACCGCGATCATGATCGGAAATTTCGCCCAGTGGCATTTCCTCTATGAAGGTAATATCCACCTTCTTTTTACGGGCAAACTCAACCAGCTCTGGTACTTCCTGGTCGTTGCCACCTTTCATGACAACGGTATTGAGTTTGATGCCCTCAAACCCCGCCTCTTTTGCGGCGTCTATACCATCAAGAACCTGGGCAAGCCGGCCAGTGCGGGTGATGCGGCTGAACTTCTCGGCATCCAGGGAATCCAGGCTGATATTCAGCCGCTTGAGTCCGGCCTTGCGCAGTGGCTCTGCCATGGTGGGCAACTGGCTGCCATTGGTGGTCATGGCGAAGTCCCGCAGACCAAATGTGCCGATTTCCTTGACCAGTTCCAGAATGCCCCGTCTTACAAGCGGCTCTCCCCCGGTCAACCGAATCTTTTCGGTGCCCAGGGATACGAAGGTCTTTGCCACCTGGGCAATCTCTTCAAGCGTCAGCACCTGCTGCCGTGGCAGGAAGGTCATCTCCTCGGCCATGCAGTACACGCACCGGAAATCGCAGCGGTCTGTGACGGACAGACGCACATAGTTGACGGTGCGACCAAAACGGTCTGTCAGCGTGGCGTTGGGCATGGGTAAGTTCCCCGTCTGGCTTTGTATACAACAAGCATAACCAATGTGTGGCGAATAACCCAACCCAATATCGACAAAAGAACCATTCGGGCGTAAGAACCGGTTTTATGAATTCTGCGTATACACGTATCGGTTTGGCCACTTTCGGTGTGAACCTGATATCGATGACTTATTGGAGTTGATGAATGCACATCACCCGTTACACCGATTACTCCCTGCGTGTTCTGGTTTACCTGGCGGTGCAGGGTGATGAGCTGGCGACCATTCAGCAGATCGCCGACAGCTATGAGATCTCCAAGAATCACCTGATGAAAGTCGTTCATCAACTCAACAAGAATGGCTACATCGAAACCGTCCGTGGCAAGAAAGGAGGGATGCGCCTGCACATGGCGCCGGAGGACATTAACGTTGGCATCCTGGTCAGGGAAACCGAACAGGATCTCAGTGTTGTGGAGTGCTTTTCCTCCAGGAATGCCTGCCGCATCACGCCGGTCTGTGGGTTGAAATCAATGTTCGGCGAGGCCTTGACGGCATTCCTGGAAGTACTGGACCGATACACGCTGGCCGATATTATTAACGACCAGCATCGCCCGCAGTTACTACGACTTTTGCAGATCGCTTAACCCAAGGCCCGGTTGCTGAATTCCGGTAGCAGCCGGTTGCGCATCCGGTCCGGCAGTGAATAGCCGAAAATGCGTTTCAGCACGGTTGAATACTGTTTGGCGAAGGTGCCGGTGTTGTACGGAATACCGTGCTTTTTACACACCGCTTGAACTTTCTCCGACATTTCGGGGTAGCGGTGGGCTGGCAGGTCCGGGAACACATGGTGCTCAATCTGATAGCTCAGATGGCCGCTCAGTAGGTGCACCCACTTACTGCCGGTAAAGTTGCTGGAGCCTGTCAGTTGGCGCAGGTACCAGTGGCCCTTGCTCTCACCTTCGCATTCCTCCTCGGTAAACGTCTCCGCATCCTGGGTAAAGTGGCCACAGAAAATGACCGTGGACGACCACAGGTTACGGATCAGGTTGGCGCCAATGTTGCCCGCCAGTACCACCGGAGCCACCGGAAAGGTGATCAGCGGGAAGAACACATAGTCCTTGAAGGCCTGACGGCCGCCCTTGCGGAAGAAGTCCTTCAGGAACGGAATCTTTTCCCGTACCGAGATTTCCCGGCGGCGGATTCGTTCAGACTCCAACTCATGCAGCCCCACGCCCCACTGGAAGAACACACTCAGCAGGATATAGTTGATGAGCTGCAAGCTATGGGCCGGCTTCCATTTGTCGTCGTCGCTCAGGCGCAGCAGCGCATAGCCATAGTCCCGGTCCTTGCCAATAATATTGGTGTAGGTGTGGTGCTCGTAGTTATGGGTGCGGCGCCAGGAATCGCCAGTGCACACCGTATCCCATTCATAGGTCTGCGAGTGGAGCGACGGGTCGTTCATCCAGTCGTACTGGCCGTGCATGACGTTGTGGCCGATCTCCATGTTTTCGATAATCTTGGAGATGCCCAATGCCGTGGTGGCCGCCAGGAACACGGGTGGGATAAACCCGAAGGGCATCAGCACCCGGCCACCGATTTCCAGGGATCGGTGAAGCCGAACGATCCTGCGGATGTAACGTGCATCCCGTTCGCCAAGATCGGAAATCACCTGGTCACGAATGGTGTCCAGGTCGTTTTCAAGCTCTTTCAGTTGTGTTTCGTTCATCGTTTTCATGGTGACTCCTTGCAGAATGGTCGAACCATGTCTGCCAATAATGGGTTCAGGCGTTGTGGTGCGGCCGGTCAGAGTTCAACAGACACCGGCCCGCTCGGAACAGACACACAAAGCTGAATGGTTTCCTCGCCCGGGCCGGAGGCTTTCCCGGTCAGGCGGTTGATCACAGTGCCGCTGGTCTTGCGGCAACTGCACTGGTGACAGATGCCCATGCGGCAGCCGTAGCGTGGCGACAGTTTCGCGGCCTCGGCAATGTCCAGCAGCACCGCATCGCCTTCGGACGAGACATCCAGGTTGCTGCGTTGGAAATGCACCGCTCCTCCGAGGGACTCGGTGTCGAGATTTGCGGACGGTGCGGAGAAGAAGGTGCTGTGAATGCGGTCTTCGCCAATCCCCCGCCGATACAGGAGATCGTTGGCCAGATCCATGAGCCCTTTCGGCCCGCAGAGGTAGCACCGCCGGGCTGGAATGCCGGGAACCTCATCCAGGTGTTGCTCGCTGAGGAGCTGGGGCGGGTGGGTGTCGCTGGTGGCAAACACCTTCAGGGTGAAGGCCGGCCAGCGACTGGCCAGCGCGTGCAGCTTTTCCGCAGCAATCACATCGGCCTGGGTGCGCACGAAATACAGCAGGGTCACCGGTGCCCGATAGTCTGATGCCGCCATGGTTTCCAGCTGGCTCAGCACCGGGGTGATGCCGCTGCCACCGGCGATGTACAGGGCTGGCTCCTGCGGAGCGGGAATCTGGAAGTCGCCGAACGCCTCGCCCAGCCCGATGACAGCGCCTGGCTCCAGGTGGTCGTGCATCCAGTTGGTCACCAGACCACCGGGTAGCCGTTTGATGGTCAGGGTAACGGTGCCGTCTGCGCGCCATTGAAGGGGCGAGCTGGACAGGCTGAAGGTTCGGTTGCGACGCACGCCGTCGACATCGATGCCAATATTGACGTGCTGACCGGCGGCAAAGCCTTTCCAGCGGCTGGCCGGAGCCAGGACAAAGGTTTTGGTGTCGGCAGTTTCGTTGTAGATGGCTTTTACTCTGGCTGGCGTGTACTGCCGTACCCACATCGCGTTGATGCGCTCCAGCAGGGGGTCGAAAAAGGCAGCCGGGTCGTCCCGGTTAAAAAGCTGCCTGCCCAGCCAGTGCAGGGTCGGTGACTTTTCCAGTACAGATATCATGATTGCTCTCCTTTGTACTGATGTGTACAAGTGTTCACTAATGTGTGCGACTGTACACACCGAAGCGTTGGGCGGCAATCAAGCCATTAACATTGTCCTCTAATGACAAGTTCGGGTTATTTTTAGTGTGGGTCTGTGTACACTTGTTGGCTTGTGATCAACCGATGAGCTAGTTCCAGGCCATGGCAGAAAAACAACGACGTAAGCCGGGTGAAACCCGCGAAAAACTGATGAACGCGGCATTGGCCCTGGTGGGAAATGGGCGGCACTTTGCCAGCCTGGGCATCCGCGAAGTCACCCGGCAGGCAGGCGTGGTGCCGACGTCGTTTTACCGGCATTTCCGCAACATGGATGACCTGGGGCTGCAGTTGGTGGACGAATTGGGGCTGGTGCTTCGACGGATGATGCGTGAGGCGCGGGCGAACGTATTGCAGGCGGACAAACTGATCGACGAATCAGTCGGTATTTTTATCTCCCATGCCCGCAATAATCGCAGCTTTTTCATGTTTATGGCCCAGGGGCTGGCGGGGGAGAGCCGGGCGGTACAGGAAGGCATTCGCAGCGAAATGCGTTATTTTGCCAGCGAACTGGCCAATGATCTTCGGCGTCTGAAAGTGGCTGATCACCTGAGCGATGCCGATCTGGATATGACCTGCGACCTGGTGGTGCGCAGTGTGGCCTTCAGCCTGACAGACATCCTGGGGATTTCTCCCGACGACGACTATCAGGAAGAACAGGTGCGGCAGCGAACCGCGCGCTTTCTACAGCTGATATTTGTGGGCGCAGCCAACTGGAAGAGTCAGTCCTGAAGGTCGACCATTACTCGCGGAAACTGGCATCAATGCGGTCGAGCTTGCGTAGCAGGCCCGGCCAGGCCAGCTTGCCGCCCAGGCCTTTGGTCACCTGATCCGCCTGTTGCCGGATGGTATCCACAATGCCGGCAGGAATTGGCGTCAGTGGGCGATCGCCCGACAGTGCCCTGATCTGGATCTGACAGGACGTTTGCAGTATGTACATGGCCAGGAAGGCATCGGGAATACTGGAGCCGGTGGTCAGCAGGCCGTGGTTGCGAAGAATCATGAAATTGGTATTGCCGAGATCTTTTTGCAGGCGGGCCTTCTCGTCTTCCCGTAGCGCCACACCTTCATAGTCGTGATACGACAGGCTCGCCAGTGCAAACAGGCTCTGCTGGGATAACGGCAGCAGGCCCTCCTGTTGCGCGGATACGGCAATACCGTCGGTGGTGTGCAAATGCATGACGCAGGCGGCATCGTCCCTGACCTGGTGGATGGCGCTATGGATGGTAAAACCCGCAGGATTGATATCGAAGTCGTCGGGATTGATCTTGTTGGCGTCCTGATCCACTCGCACCAGGCTGGAGGCTGTAATTTCCTCGAACATCATACCGTATGGATTAATAAGAAAGTGGTGCTCGTCACCGGGTATCCGTGCGGAAATATGGGTAAATACCAGATCGTCCCAGCCGTACAGGGCGACCAGACGATAGGCCGCGGCGAGGTCGACTCGGAGCTGCCATTCTTCCTTGCTGACCTGATCTCTTTTTGACGGAATTGAAAGTTGTTCGGACATGGCATTGGCTCCCGTTCTCAGGTGTTGCGTTACTTTTTGTTGGAGGCGGCGACCTTTCTGCGGACGGATTTTTGAGTGGCGGTATCAGGCGGGAGAGCCAGCATTTCCAGTTCATCCAGAGCCTCGCCGGTGTAGACCGCCAGCTTCTGCATGCTGGGCAACGTATCGCGACAACCCGTGAAGCCAAAGTTCAGTGAACCGGTATAGCTCAGGCAGGTGATATTGAGAGCACCGCCATGGGCAATGAGCGAGACCGGGTACATCGCCTCCAGCCGAGCGCCCTCATAGTAAAGCGTTTCCTCGGGCCCCGGTACGTTGGAGATGGTCACGTTGAACACCGGGCGCATTCGCCCGCCGAGGCCAGACATCAACTGCAGGATGTAGGGTGACATCAGCAGCATGGTGTACTGAGTCAGGGCTTTACGCGGCAGTTTCTGCAGATGCTGTTTGGCCCTGCGGGTGGAGTGTTTGATGTTCTTCAGACGCGAGAGCGGATCCGCTTCGTCCGTGGCCAGCGATGCGATCATGAAACTGATCTGGGTGCCGGTGCCCTGGTCATCGGAGGGGCGGATATTCACTGGAATTCCGGCGGTGAGTGGCGTATCCGGCAGGTTATCCTGTTCAACAAGAAAACGACGCAGGGCAGTGCCACAGAGGTAAAGCACAATGTCGTTAAGGGAACCGTTGGACGCCTGGGCAACCTTTTTGATTCGCTCTAACTGGTAGTGCTGGGTGGCAAACCGCCGCTGACCGGTGACTCGGTGGTTGAGGGCGGAAACCGGGCCGGCAAATGGGGCGGTCAGCCCCTCTTCCGGGTGTCGTGCGGACTGGATCAGGCGGTTCATGGCATCCCAAAGGCGCGGGGCCATGTCGGCCTGAATCCTCAGGGCTTCCATTGCCTGCGACAGAGCGGCGGAAATACTGGCCTCGGAATCTGTCTTGCTGCCGCGTGTTCGTTTCGGGCGTACCGACCATGGCGGTAGCATATTAATCTCACCGGGATCCTTGCTGAGCACCCGCTGCATCAGCCGAACACCGCTGATGCCATCTATCATGGAGTGGTGCATCTTGGTGTAGAGCGCAAATCGGTTGTTTTCCAGGCCCTCGATAATGTGGCATTCCCACAGCGGGCGGGAGAAATCCAGCGGGTTGGAATGCAGACGAGACACCAGGATACCCAGCTCACGCTCGCTGCCAGGGCGGGGTAATGCCGAGTGGCGAACGTGGTAATCCAGGTCAAGCTTTTTGTCGACTTTCCAGGACGGAGCGACCAGGCGGCCCAGGAACCCTGAAAAGGCGAGCTTGTAGCACCAGGGTGGCGCTACATCGGCATCTGCTTTCATGCGCGCGAGCATGTCTCTGAGAAACGTCTCCGGAGCATCTTCCGGTAGTGAAAAAATCTGCAGGTTACCGACGTGCATCGGAGTGTCTTCCGATTCCACCGCCAACCAGGAGGCGTCCAGTGTGCCCAGCCGTTTCATTGATCGTCCTCTTGCTTTATGAAGCTGCCAAACTGCACTCAATCTGATGCGTTTGGATTCGTATAGTTGTTGTTCGAAAGTATACGCAACAACCGAGACAATCACACGAACACGTGCGTTGAAAAGTTCAGCTTTTTGCGCGCAACTCTATTCCTGTCTTTCCTGCGGTTACACGTCGTTGCGAATCACGATTCACTTTTTTATAGCCTCCTGTGCTATTTTCTTTCGCTGGCTAACTTCAATACAACAAAAACTCTGGAGGCACTGTGGAATCCAGTCTACTGATCTCTGCAGGGCTGCCGATTGCCCTGTTTATCATCATGATCGGTATAGGTATGACCCTGACGGTCAGGGACTTCCGCCAAGTGGCGGTTTTTCCAAAAGGTATGGTTGTGGGTACCGTTGCGCAGATACTGCTCATGCCCATGGTGGCCTTTGCCATTGCCTCCATGCTCGACCTGTCCTCTGCGATTGCCGTGGGGCTGGTGATCATTGCGGCCTGTCCGGGCGGCACCACCTCCAATCTGTTTGTACTGCTGTCCCGGGGGAACATTGCCCTGTCGATAGTGCTGACGGTCACGGCCAGTCTTATAACCATCGTGACACTGCCATTGTTCACCAACTATGCGCTTCAACTCTATGCCGGCACGGAGGAGTCCATCACGCTGCCGGTGGGAAGAACGGTGGGCATGCTTGTGGGTATTGTCCTGTTCCCCGTCGCGGTTGGGATGGTCTTTCGCACCCGGGCGCCAGAGCTCTCACGCCGTGCAGAAAGCGCGGTCAGCGTGTTTGGCGGTGTGGTCCTGGCGTTGTTGGTTGTTGGGCTGATCTGGGGCGTACGCGACCAGATCTGGGACTTGCTGCGACAGGCAGGCCCAGCAACCCTGTTGCTGAACATTGCCGGCATATTCGTGGGGCTCCTGGCAGGCCGTGCCGTTGGTCTGACCCAGCGCGAATCCATTGCGGTTGCCGTGGAGCTGGGCATCAAGAACAGCACCATTGCCCTACTGGTGACGCTGACACTGCTGGAGTCCAGCACCATGTCGATCCCGGCGGCGGTATACGGCGTGCTGATGTTTCCGATCGGATTCCTGCTGGCGGCCTACGGCCGGAAAGTGATTCCCGCTACAATCATTACCCAACCGCGTCCAGGGACCAAGGCCGGGTAGGCACGAGGCCGCTTAGTGGCTATGCTCCTGACTAGGGTCGTTTTTCGGTCGGGAGCTGCCACCATGAATTTTCTCAACGGAATTACCCTGCTGCTGGTGTATCAGTTGGTAGGGGAAGTCACTGTTCGTCTTCTCTCACTGCCGATTCCAGGGCCCGTGCTGGGTATGGTAATGCTGTTCCTGACCCTGATGGTTCGGGGCTACACACCGGAGCCACTGGAGAACGCCTCCAGCGCCTTGCTTAGCCATCTGTCGCTACTGTTCGTACCGGCTGGTGTTGGTATGATGAGTCATTTCGGCCGGATTGCGGATGAGTGGCTGCCGATCACGCTGGCTCTGTTTCTCTCCACTATTATCACCATGGTCGCCACCGCTGGCATTATGCAGATAACCTCGCGATGGTTTACCCGACCCGAAAGCGCGGGAGGGCAGCGGGATGAATGAGCCGGCCATTCGTGATATCTGGGTTTATCTTTCAGCGTCGCCGTTGCTTGGCCTGACCATAACACTGGTAGCCTATGGCCTTGCCTACCGTCTATACCTGAAGTCCAACTCCAGCCCTCTGGCCAACCCGGTGGTTACCTCAGTGGCGATGCTGATTGCGCTATTGATGCTCACTGGTACCTCCTACGACGAATACTTCGAAGGCGGACAGTTTGTTCACTTTCTGTTAGGACCAGCCACCGTGGCGCTGGCAGTTCCCCTTTACCAGCAGTTTTCCCGCTTGCGCCAACTCTGGTTGCCGGTATCCATTTCCCTGTTGTGCGGTGTCGTGATTGCGGCGGGCAGTTCCATCGGGCTTGCCTGGCTGCTTGGCGGTTCCGCGGAAATCCAGATGTCCCTGGCGCCAAAATCCGCCACGGCGCCGGTTGCCATGGGGATTTCGGAAACCATTGGAGGCATCCCGTCCCTGACCGCTGTTCTGGTAGTGGCCACAGGTATTGTCGGTGCGGTGCTCGGCACCAAGCTGTTTGAATGGATGCGCATCACCGACGACAGTGTGAAAGGTATTGCCATGGGCGTCGCAGCCCATGGCATAGGTACGGCTCGGGCGTTTCAGGTCAGTTCCCAGATGGGGGCTTTCTCTGGGTTGGCCATGGCGTTGTCGGCGTTTGCGACGGCGTTGATTGTGCCCTGGTTGGTGGATCTACTCGGTATTTAACCCGGAAGCAGGAGGTAAAGTGGTCATTATCAGAATGTTGATCGTGGTCTTTTCGGCGCTGATATTCGCTGGAACATGGGGCACCGCCAATGCGCAGCAAAGCGTGGAGTCGCAGGACACCAACGTCATCAAGGTGACGTCGCCCAGACTTGAGAGAGAGCTCTACGAGACCCCTGCAGCGGTTTCCGTGACCAATGCACCGGATATCCGCGAGGGCCAGCAAAGGCTGCAATTGGACGAGTCCCTGGACACCGTCCCCGGGCTGTTCTTCCAGAACCGCTACAACTTCGCCCAGAACCTGCGGCTGTCCACCCGCGGTTTTGGCGCCCGGGCACCGTTCGGCATTCGCGGCATTCGCATCCAGGTGGATGGTATCCCCTACACTCTGCCGGACGGCCAGTCGCAGATTGACGCGGTGGATCTGGACTCGGCCCAGCGTATTGAGGTGATTCGCGGGCCGTCGTCGGTTCAGTACGGTAACGCCTCCGGTGGGGTGATCGACATTACCACGGCCCGTGGAGACGAAATGCCGCCGGGCGCGCGCCTGCGTCAGGATGTGGGAAGCAACGACTATTACAAGACCACGTTTCAGGCCAACGGAAGTGAGGGGGCTTCCAGTGGCATAGCAACGATGTCCTGGCTCAACTACAACGGCTACCGCGACCAGAGCGAGGTTGAAAAAGGCCTGTTCAATGGGCGGTTGTCCCACGAATGGGGAGATGGGCAGCGCCTGACCGCCACGCTCAATGCTCTGCACACGCCAAAAGCGGAAGACCCGGCCGGCCTGACAGCGAGCCAGGTGGAGCAGGATCGTCGCCAGGCGACAGCCAATGCCGAACGGCTTGACGCCGGCCAGGACGTTGACCAGCAGACGCTGGGGTTGCTGTATGAAACCGCCGAGATGGGTACTGGGGACCTGGCCGTTAGTACCTTTTTCACGCACCGTGATTTTGCCCAGCAACTGCCGTTTCCCGGCCCCAGCCGAATTGCCTACGACCGGCAGTTCTACGGCGTCAGTACGGATTACCAGCAAGGCAGCGAGGTCGCGGGCCTTGCGCTGACCTGGGTGGTGGGCGCCGATCTTCATCGCCAGGTTGATGAACGCCGTCGCTATTCGGTGTCGTTTAACGGTGATGTCACCGGACAAACCCAGGACGAAACCCAGAACGGCACTACCGCTGCGGTGTTTGCCCAGGGTGACCTGGCATTGACGGAGCGCCTCAACGTGTCTCTGGGCACCCGGTTTGATCGCCTGCGGCTATCGGTGGACGATCACAGGACCAGCGACGGCGACGATTCCGGCAGCCGCACCTATCGGGAATTCAGTGGTTTTGCGGGAGTCAGCTATCGGTTGGCGCCACGCCAGCAGTTCTACGCCACGGTGGGCACGGCCTTTGAAGCGCCCACCTTCACGGAGTTTGCCAATCCCGACGGCAGCGGTGGCTTCAACCCCGACATTGAGCCCCAGCAGGCGCTTAACCGGGAAGTCGGTATACGCGGCGGCCTGGGGCAGGGGGTCCGTTACGACCTGGCACTGTTCTCCATTCGAGTGGACGACGAAATCCTGCCCTACGAGATCAATAATCGAACCTTTTACGAAAACGCCGGCCGCACGGAACGGAATGGGGTAGAGCTCGGCCTGAAGTGGGATATCTCCTATACCTGGCGGGTAACCAGTGCCGTGACCCTCGCGGACTACACGCTTAAGGACTTTACCGACGAGCAGGGCAATGACGCCGATGGCAATCGCCTGCCGGGGTTACCGCAGGAGCAATGGGTTACGGAAGTGGAGTGGCGTGGTGACGGGCAACGGTTTGCTGCCCTGGAGTGGCAGTACGTGGGTGACCTGTACGCTGAGAACAGCAACCAAACCAGGGTCAGCGATTACTGGCTGCTGGGGATTCGGGCCGGTGACAGCGTTCGCGTGGGCAGTCAAAAATTCAGCGTCTACGGCGGTATCCGCAATCTTCTGGATGAGGACTACTTCAGCAATATCCGCATTAATGCCAACGCGGACAGGCCCATAGAAGACCGGGGCTACTATGAGCCTGCGCCCGGCAGAACCTTTTATGCCGGGCTGGAGTGGGCATTCTGATGATCAATGGCCGCGACTAATCCGCGTCATCCAGCTCCCGTTGCGGGCAGTGGCATTCTTCCATGACCACGCCGTTTTCGACGCTTTCCAGGTGGACATCAAAGCCCCACAAACGATGCACGTGGCGAAGAACCTCGTCAGTGTCGTCGCCAAGTGGAACCCGGTCGACGGGAATATGCCGCAGGGTGAGTGAACGATCCCCCCTGACATCCACGTTCCATACCTGAATATTCGGTTCTCGGTAGCTCAGGTTGTATTGCCGTGCCAGCTTTTCGCGCAGGTTACGGTAGCCCGGGTCATCGTGAATGGCGGTGATCCGATAGACGTCCTCTTCGTCATCGTTCTGAATGGCAAAGAATTTCAAATCTCTCATCACCTTTGGAGACAGGAACTGCTGGATAAAGCTTTCGTCCTTGAAGTTCTTCATGGCGAAGTGCAGGGTTTCCAACCAGTCAGAACCGGCAAAGTCCGGAAACCACTCGCGGTCCTCGTCGGTGGGATTCTCACAGATCCGACGCAGATCGGTAAACATCGAAAAACCCAGGGTGTAGGGGTTGATGCCCGAATACCAGGGGCTGTCAAAAGGCGGTTGGTAAACCACGGCCGTATGACTTTGCAGGAACTCCATCATGAAACCGTCGTTCACCAAGCCCTTGTCGTACATTCTGTGTAGCAGGGTGTAGTGCCAGAAGGTGGCCCAGCCCTCGTTCATGACCTGGGTCTGGCGTTGTGGGTAGAAGTATTGGCCCAGTTTGCGAACGATACGGATGATTTCCCGCTGCCAGGTTTCCAGCAGCGGTGCATTCTTTTCGATGAAGTAGAGAATGTTCTCTTGCGGTTCTTCCGGATAGCGCTGCTTGCGCTTGACGGGGTCGTCGTCCTCGCCCATCTTCGGAATGGTACGCCACAGGTCATTCAGCCTGCGTTGCTGGTACTCTTCCCGTTCTTTTTGCCGGCGTGCCTCCTCTGCCGCAGAGATCGGCGCCGGGCGCTTGTAGCGGTCGACCCCGTAGTTCATCAGGGCATGGCAGGAGTCCAGGATTTCCTCCACGGCATCCAGCCCGTAGCGTTCCTCACATTCCGATACGTAGTGACGGGCAAACACCAGATAATCGATGATTGCGCTGGCATCCGTCCAGGTGCGGAACAGATAATTCCCTTTGAAGAAAGAGTTGTGGCCATAGGACGCATGAGCAATCACCAACGCCTGCATGGGCAGGGTGTTTTCCTCCATCAGGTAGGCAATGCAGGGATCGGAGTTGATCACGATCTCGTAGGCAAGGCCCATCTGCCCCCGCTGATACCCTTTTGAGGTAGACAGGAACTGCTTGCCGAAGGACCAGTGGTGGTAGCCCACGGGCATGCCGACGGAGCTGTAGGCGTCCATCATCTGTTCGGCGCTGATCACCTCCACCTGGTTGGGGTAGGTGTCGAGGCCGAACTCTGCCGCGCATTTGGCGATTTCCTTGTCGTATTTCTCGATCAGCGGGAAGGTCCACTCGGAACTGGTGGATATGGGTTCCCGGGTTTTCGGCTCGTTGGGTCTGTCGATGGTGTCAGTCATGCGGCTTTCCTCTCGAACAGCTGGCGGAAGACCGGATAAATTTCACCAGGATCGGCAATCTGCTGCAGCGCGAAGCTCTGCGGGAACCGCTCCTGAATCTTCTCGTATTCGTACCACAGCATCTGGTGATCCTGGGGCGTGATCTCCACATAGGCGTAGTACTGCACCAAAGGCAGGATGCTGTCGGCCAGCAACTTGCTGCAGATGGGAGAGTCATCGTTCCAGTTGTCACCGTCCGAAGCCTGGGCGGCATAGATGTTCCACTCCGCAGGGGAGTAGCGGGACTCGATGATCTTGTGCATCAGTTTCAGAGCACTGGATACGATCGTGCCGCCGGTTTCCCGGGAGTAGAAGAACTCTTCCTCGTCCACTTCCTTGGCGCTGGTGTGGTGGCGGATGAAGACCACTTCGATCTTCTTGTAGTTCTTCTTCAGGAACAGATACAGCAGAATAAAGAAGCGTTTGGCGATGTCCTTGTGCATCTGGGTCATCGACCCGGACACATCCATCAGGCAAAACATCACGGCGCTGGTGGCCGGTTGTGGCTTCTTGATGTGCTGGCGGTAACGCAGGTCAATCTCGTCAATGAACGGAATGCGCCGGACATTGGCCTTGAGATCGGCAATTTCATCCTCCAGGGCTTTGATCTGGTCCTCGTGGCTGAACGCCGGGTCCAGATCCTCCGGTGCACTTCTCAGTGCGGCCAGCTCTTCCTCCATTCGGCGGATTTTCTTGCGGCGCGCGCCACCGAGGCCAAGGCGTCGGGCATGGGCGCCCCGCAATGAGCGAACCACGTCCAGCTTGGCGGGGATGCCCTGGGTTGAAAAACCGGAGCGAACGTATTTGAACGCCTCGGTGTCTTTCAGTTTTTTACGGGCGAGATTGGGAAGCTCCAGATCATCAAACAGAAAGTCGAGGAACTCTTCCTGGGTGATCTGGAAGGCGAACTCATCCATGCCTTCGCCATCCGGGCTGGCCTGGCCTTGTCCCTGGCCTCCGCCGCCACCTCCCGGAGGTTTGGGCACAGTGTCACCGGTGACGAACTCCTTGTTGCCCGGATGCACCATCTCCCGTTTGCCGCCCTGGCCATGGTGGAAAATCGGTTCGTCAGTATCCCTGGACGGAATACTGACATTCTCGCCACGCTCAATATCCGTAATGGAGCGCCGATGAACCGCGTCCGCCACTGCCTTCTTGATATGATGGCGGTAACGGCGCAGGAAACGTTCCCGGTTTACCGCGCTCTTGTTCTTGCCGTTCAGTCGCCGGTCGACTACGTGAGTCATACCCATAGTTTCACTCCAGTTCAGCGTATGAAGGCTGACTTATTGAGACTTACGAACCCGCAGGTACCATTCCGCAAGGAGACGGACCTGTTTCTCCGTGTAGCCTCGATCGACCATACGTTCGACGAACTGCTTGTGCTTGTTCTGATCCTCCTGGCTGGCCTTCGGATTGAAGGAAATAACCGGCAGCAGGTCCTCGGTATTGGAGAACATTTTCTTCTCGATCACGCTGCGCAGTTTTTCGTAGCTGAGCCAGGACGGGTTGCGACCCTGGTTGTTCGCCCGTGCCCGCAACACGAAATTGACCACCTCGTTACGGAAGTCTTTCGGGTTACTGATGCCGGCCGGTTTCTCGATTTTCTCCAGTTCGTCGTTAATGGACGAGCGGTCGAGAATTTCTCCGGTTTCCGGATCACGGTATTCCTGATCCTGAATCCAGAAGTCGGCATAGGTGACGTAGCGATCGAACAGGTTCTGGCCGTATTCGCTGTAGCTTTCGAGGTAAGCCGTCTGGATTTCCTTGCCAATAAACTCAACGTAGTGAGGCGCCAGGAACTCCTTGATAAACCGCAGGTAGCGGTCGTGGGTCTCGGCCTGGAATTGTTCCTGCTCGATCTGTTTTTCCAGCACATAGAGCAGATGAACCGGGTTTGCGGCTATTTCCGTGGTGTCGAAGTTGAAGACCTTGGACAGAATCTTGAATGCGAAACGGGTGGACAGTCCGTCCATACCCTCGTTTACGCCGGCTGTATCCCGGTATTCCTGAATCGATTTAGCTTTCGGGTCGGTGTCCTTGATGTTCTGGCCATCGTAAACCCGCATCTTGGAAAAGATACTGGAGTTTTCCGGCTCTTTGAGCCGCGACAGGATGGAGAACTGCGCCAGCATATCCAGGGTGTCCGGTGCGCAGGGGGCGCCGGAGAGGGAACTGTCGCGCAGCAATTTGCGATAGATATCAATCTCTTCCGTCACCCGCAGGCAGTAGGGCACCTTGACGATGTATACCCGGTCAAGGAAGGCCTCATTGTGCTTGTTGTTACGGAAGGTCTGCCACTCGGACTCGTTGGAGTGGGCCAGGATAATACCGTCGAACGGCACGGAGCCCATGCCTTCGGTGGTGTTGTAGTTGCCTTCCTGGGTGGCGGTGAGCAACGGATGCAGCACCTTGATGGGCGCCTTGAACATTTCCACGAATTCCATCAGGCCCTGGTTGGCCTTGCACAGGCCGCCGCTGAAGCTGTAGGCGTCCGGGTCATCCTGGGAGAAGTCTTCCAGCATGCGGATATTCACCTTGCCTACGAGGGCGGAGATGTCCTGGTTATTGTCATCACCCGGCTCGGTCTTGGATACACCCACCTGGTCCAGTACCGACGGGTACATCTTGACCACACGGAACTGACTGATGTCGCCGCCATACTCGTGCAGGCGTTTTACCGCCCAGGGCGACATGATGGACTTGAGGTAGCGGGGCGGGATGCCGTATTCCTCTTCCAGAATGCTGGCATCCTCGGCTGGATCGAACAGGCCTAGTGGCGACTCGTTAACGGGTGACCCTTTGATCGCATAAAAGGGCACTTTCTGCATCAGTGACTTGAGTTTTTCAGCGAGCGAGGACTTGCCGCCACCGACGGGGCCGAGCAGGTAGAGGATCTGTTTCTTCTCTTCCAGGCCCTGGGCAGCGTGGCGGAAGAAGGAGACAATGTTTTCCACGGCTTCTTCCATGCCATAGAACTCGGAGAATTCCGGGTAACGCTTGATCACCTTGTTGGAAAAGATACGTGACAGCCGGGAGTCACGGGATGTGTCGATATGTTCCGGCTCGCCAATGGCCAGTAACATCCTCTCTGCGGCAGTGGCGTATGCCGCCGGGTCCTTTTTGCAGATCTCCAGGTATTCCTCAAGAGTGTATTCTTCTTCTTGAGTTGCTTCATACCGGTCTTTGAAATGCTGCATTATGCTCATAGATGGCCCCTCGCTTGCTCTCTTGCCATGAAAAGACAGCTTTTAGTTCACACAATATCCCCGTTGCTGTTGGGTCCGCCGCTCCAGGCGGTCGTTATGGTTATGGGTGGAAGTATAGGGAGTAACAGACCGATTTACGCCGACGCGTTTATGTCGGTCTTGTTACTGTGAGCTTAGTTCAAGCTTCGGGACTTGGACAGGCGTAAAAGCGTTAAGGTTCATTAAATTGTGTATCAGCGCTTTCTGAGACGGAACACGCTCTCCGTCGCGCCAGCAAGCCCTTTACGCTTGGTAAACGGGTGATCTTTTGCCAGTGTATTGGTGAGTATGTGTTCGATCTCGTAATCAGCGGAGTATAGTTTCAGTACTTCTTTGTCACTGACATTGAACGGCGGGCCCTTGATGTCGGTGTCGTAGTCCAGGGTGATCAGAAGTATGCGGGTGCCATCCGGAATCACAGCGGTCAGGTGGTCGACATAATCCTGGCGCATGTGGGGTGGCAGGGCGATCAGGGCGGCACGGTCGTACACCAGTCGGGCGTGCTTCAGGTCCTCCGGCACCAACTGGAAAAAGTCGCCGCACCAAAGCTGGAGATCGTCGTGGGCGAATTTCGTGAAGGGCTCACCCGGGTGAACCTTCGCTTTCTCCTGGCCCTCTTCGAAAAAATCCTTGCAGGCAACCTCGCTCAATTCCACGCCGATGACAGCGTGGCCGCGGTCATGGAGCCACCACATGTCATGAGCTTTGCCGCACAGGGGAACGAGCACGGCGCCGATACCATTGCCGGCAAGTTCTGGCCAGTGGTCATGGAGGTACTGATTAACGGTGCCTTCGTGGAAGCCGATTTCTTTCTTGGCCCAGCGTTCGTGCCAGAACTGATGTTCCATGAGTGTTCCCCTTTTCGCCAATTGGAGGTTTAGCTCAGTCTAACTTAATCTGGGGCTCTGTTGGTCGGTCAAAAAACTCACGAATAAGGAACGACGAATGAAAGCCGTATTTCTGGACGCAGACACGCTGGGTAAAGATGTGGACCTTTCGCCGATTGAGGCAGTGACCGGGGAGATGATCAAACATCCGCGAACGTCCTCCTCGCAAGTGCAGGAGCGCATACGGGGATTCGACACGGTGTTGGTGAATAAGGTTGTGCTGTCGCGGGAGCACTTTGAGGCCAGCCCGGAGCTGAAAACGGTTGCGGTGGTGGCGACGGGGCTGAACAACATTGATAAGGACGCAGCGAAAGACCACAACGTAACGGTGATGAACGTGACCAACTACGGCCGCTCCACCGTGGCGCAGCACACCATGGCGTTGATTCTCGCGCTGGCCACGCGCTTGGTGGATTATGACAAGGACGTGCGGGCCGGGCGCTGGGGGCAAAGCTCGATGTTCTGCCTGATGGATCATCCCATCATGGAACTGGAAGGGCGCACGCTGGGGGTTGTCGGCTATGGCGACCTTGGGCAGGGCGTTGTTGAGCGCGCAAAGGCATTCGGGATGAATATTGTGCTTGGCGCCAGGCCCGGCCAGGCAACTGGTGAGGTGGACGGTTACCCCCGCATTCCCCTGGATGAGCTGCTGCCCAAAGTGGATGTGCTGTCGCTTCATTGCCTGCTGACGGATGACACCCGGAATATGATAGGCGCCCGCGAACTGAAGATGATGAAAAAGGAGGCGCTGCTGATCAACACCAGCCGTGGCGGCCTGGTGGACGAGCAGGCACTGGCGGATGCCCTGCGAGGAGGGACCATTGGCGGTGCCGGCTTTGATGTGCTGACGGAGGAGCCGCCTCGAAATGGCAATCCGCTGTTGGCGGATGATATTCCGAACCTGATTGTGACGCCGCATTCGGCCTGGGCGAGTCGGGAGGCGCGGCAACGAATCGTCGATATTACGGCGCGTAACCTCTCTTCGCTGGTCTGATTTTCTGACGGTTTTCCCGGGTACGCCCCCTCACTCCCCCTTGAAAAGTTCGCAGCCGTATGACGCGGCTGCGGTTCCTCCCCGCCTAAACTCCCTGTGAAATGCCCCCGATAGGGGGCATGCGTTTCACCAACGCTCAAACAATAACAACAGGGCGATACCTATGATCAGACCCCACCTGGCTCTTGTGCTTTCCTGTGTTTTCTTTTCCGCGCCGGTGTTCTCTTTTGAACGCGGTGAACTGCTTATCTGGATCAACTCCGACAAGGGGTATGAAGGACTGGCTGAGGTCGGCCGGCGCTTCGAAGCCGAAACCGGCATTCAAGTGACTGTGGAGACGCCGGACGATCTCACCTCCGAGTACGACCATTACGGCTATTCCTCCAAGGCTCCGGATATCGTGATCTGGCCCCATGATCGTTTTGGCAGCTGGATCAATGAGGGCCACCTGCGCCCCATCGAGCCATCCGGGCAGGTGCGTGAGGCCATTGCACCCTTCGCCTGGCAAGCGGTTTCCGTGGGCGATCGGGTGTACGGCTACCCGATTGCCATGGAAGTGGTCAGTCTGCTCTACAACAAGGACCTTATTTCAGAGCCGCCCGCCACGCTGAAAGGCGTGAAAGCTGAGCATCAACGGCTGAGCGCACAGGGTATTGAGGCCATCTCCTGGGACTACAAGAATGTGTATTTTTCCTGGCCCGTGTTCGCCGGATCCGGTGGGTACAGTTTCGGCCTGGAAAACCAGGTCTACGACCTTTCCGATGTCGGCGTGGACACAGATGGTGCTGTGGATGCCGTGGCAGGCATAAAAGACTTGCTGGATTCCGGTGTGCTGTCGGCAGGCGCGGATTACGGCACCATGATGAACGGATTCAAAACTGGCCAGACAGCGATGATCATCAACGGTCCCTGGGCCTGGAGTGAGATACGGGACGCCGGTATCAACGTGGGCATTGCCGACGTGCCCACTGTCAGTGGCGATCCCGGAAAACCCTTTGTGGGCGTACTGGCCGCCGGGATCAGCGCGGTGTCCACCAACCACGAACTGGCCCGTCGGTTCATGGAGGACTACCTGCTGACCGAATCCGGCCTGCACGCCGTGAATGACGACAAGCCCCTTGGCGCCGTGGCCCACCTGGATGTGGTGAAAACCCTCAGCGAAGACCCGTTTATTGACCATACCTTCCGTTCCGCCAGTCGTGGGGAAATCATGCCCAACATTCCTGAAATGAAACGCTTCTGGGATCTGATGACCATCCGTTTTGATGGCATGTTGGCCGATGATTACCCCATAGCGTCCACGCTCAAGGAGGCCGCAGGCAGGCTTGAGCGGCTGGATGACATGCGGGGCTGGACGCGCCGGCATTACGTTACTGATTGACTGGTTTCAACGGATGGTAACGTGCTACTGAGCCGAAACCGCTAGTAAAAGCCACACAATACGCCATACTTTGTTGTGAATTGGTATCTGACTGATAATCTGTACAAAACACTGGCAAACAGGACGTTGTGTGGCTTCATTTCAATTCAAAGATCGGCTTCAGGCTGCGGAAACCTGGATTCTCGCCAATCCCAATCCACCGCAACACTGGCCATGGACCTGGCTGTATAAAACCGGGCGAACGGCCTATGCGCTGGTGCGGGACGTCGTCAGTGGCAACCTGACGCTCCACGCCATGAGCCTGGTGTATACCACTCTGCTCAGTATTGTGCCGTTGCTGGCGCTGAGCTTTTCAGTGCTCAAGGCGCTGGGCGTGCACCAGCGTATGGAGCCCTTCCTGTTCCAGTTCTTTCGGCCCATGGGCCCGCAAGGCGTCGAGATTGCCGAGCAGATTCTGGGCTTTGTGGATAACATGAAAGTGGGTGTGCTCGGCTCGGTCGGCCTGGCACTGCTGGTTTATACGGTGGTGTCGCTGGTGCAGAAAATCGAGCGTTCTTTCAATATGATCTGGCGGGTGCCGGACATGCGCTCAATGGCCCAGCGCTTCAGCAATTATCTCAGCGTTATTATGGTGGGGCCGTTGTTGATGGTGTCGGCTATCGGTATCAGTGCCACCATTTTCTCGTCGGCGTTCGTGCAGTCGCTGATGGAAATCGAACCGCTCGGTTCGATGATTGTCTTCGCCACCCGTTTCACCCCGTTCATGTTAGTGGTTGGGGCATTCACCTTCGTGTACGTGTTTATCCCCAACACCCGAGTGAAGCTTCGCTATGCGTTCATCGGTGGCCTGGTGGCGGGTATATCCTGGCAGGCGGCGGGTATGCTGTTTGCGTCGTTTGTCGCCGGTTCCGCCAAGTACGCTGCCATCTATTCCAGTTTCGCCATTGGCATCATCCTGTTGATCTGGGTGTACCTCAACTGGATGATTCTGCTGCTGGGCTCCAGCATTGCCTTCTATCTCCAGAACCCGGGCTCGGTGGCCAAACGCCGCCAGGTACGGTTGTCGCCGGAACTTCTGGAAAAAACCGGGCTGGCGTTGATGTGGCTGGTGGCAAAACCCTTCAGCGAAGGTCGGCCAGCGCCTCAGCAGGAAGCGGTTGAGCAGCAACTCAGGGTACCGGGGGAGGTGACCCGTGGTATCAGTGACAAGCTGATCCGCGCCCAACTGCTGACATTGGCCGGTCGCAACGGCGATTGCCTGGCCCCGGGCCAGTCCCTTGAGAGGATTACTGTTGGCAGCGTACTGGAAGCCATACGTCATGATGAGGATCGGGTGGCTGACCGTTTACCCTATGCTGTGCCGAGCCATCTGATGGAGCGCCCTCCGGAACACGAATCGGTGTCCTTCGCCGAACTGCTGAAGCAGGAAGGGGGTTACGGAGAAAAAACCTAGGCGCGGGTTTTTGCACCCGCCTCCAGGGTATCGAGGATCACCTTGCGCACCCGTGTAAACTGCTCCCTCGAGATGTGAGTAATCCGCAATACGTCGTCTTCCGGCATGTTGCGCTGGTGGGCATGGCGTAACACCTCCCGGGTGCCGATAATGATGCCGTCGTTCAGCGGGGTGTGCTGTTGCCTCGGAGCCGGTCGTTCCGCCGCCAGAAGCTGGGCGTGGTATTTAGGCGGCAGGTTCCATTCATTGGCCAGCAATTGCGATGTGGCCCAT
>CAJXOQ010000058.1 GCA_913057975.1 uncultured Marinobacter sp. | reverse complement strand
GCTCCCGATGCCTGGTCCCGTCCGGACATCCCGCTACACGCCCGCGCTGCCTATAAAATGGAGCGTGATGGCCTGAAGCCGGAAGAGCCCGGTGTTACTGGCCCGATGAGTCAGATCGACGATATCAAAGCCAAGGGCCTGCCCGTTGCCTTCGTTGGCGACGTGGTCGGTACCGGCTCCTCGCGTAAGTCTGCCACCAACTCAGTACTGTGGTTCTTCGGTGACGACGTTCCGGGTGTTCCGAACAAGCGCGCCGGCGGCGTGTGCATTGGCAATAAGGTAGCCCCGATTTTCTTCAACACCATGGAAGACGCTGGTGCCCTGGTTTTCGAAGCACCGGTTGACGACCTGAACATGGGCGACGTTATCGACATCCGTCCCTACGAGGGCAAGATCCTGAACGAGACGGGTGAAACCATCTCGGAATTCGGCTTCAAGTCAGAGGTTATCCTGGACGAAGTTCAGGCCGGCGGCCGTATTCCGCTGATCATCGGCCGTGGCCTGACCGCCAAGGCGCGCGCAGCACTGGGTATGGGCGCAACGGACATCTTCCGTCTGCCGAATGATCCGGAAGAAGGCACCAAGGGCTTCACCCTGGGCCAGAAGATGGTCGGCAAGGCCTGCGGCCTGGAAGAAGACAAAGGCGTTCGCCCCGGCACCTACTGCGAGCCACACATGACTACCGTGGGCTCCCAGGATACCACTGGCCCGATGACCCGTGATGAGCTGAAAGACCTGGCCTGTCTGGGCTTCCAGGCCGACCTGGTGATGCAGTCATTCTGTCACACCGCCGCCTATCCGAAGCCGGTTGACGTGGAAATGCAGCACACCATGCCGGACTTCATCCGCACCCGCGGCGGTGTTTCCCTGCGCCCGGGCGATGGCATCATCCACTCCTGGTTGAACCGCATGCTGTTGCCGGACACTGTCGGTACCGGCGGCGACTCTCACACCCGCTTCCCGATGGGCATCTCCTTCCCGGCCGGTTCCGGTCTGGTGGCGTTTGCTGCAGCGACGGGCGTTATGCCCCTGGATATGCCGGAATCCGTTCTGGTTCGCTTCAAAGGCGAAATGCAGCCGGGCATCACCCTGCGTGACCTGGTACACGCGATCCCGCTGTACGGCATCAAGCAAGGCATGCTGACCGTTGAGAAGAAGGGCAAGATCAACGAATTCTCCGGTCGCATCCTGGAGATCGAGGGCCTTGAGCACCTGACCGTTGAGCAGGCATTTGAGCTCTCCGACGCGTCGGCCGAGCGTTCCGCAGCCGGTTGCACCATCAACCTGTCTGAAGAGTCCGTGGCTGAGTACCTGCGCTCCAACATCACCATGCTGCGCTGGATGATCGCCGAAGGTTATGGCGACCCGCGTACCCTGGAGCGTCGCGCCCAGCAGATGGAAGAGTGGATTGCCGATCCCAAGCTGATGCGTGCCGACAAAGACGCTGAGTACTCCCACGTTGTGGAAATCGATCTGGCTGACATCAAAGAGCCGATCGTGTGCTGCCCGAACGACCCGGACGACGCCAAGTTCCTGTCCGAAGTCGCCGGTGACAAGGTCGACGAAGTGTTCATCGGCTCCTGCATGACCAACATCGGCCACTTCCGCGCTGCTGGTAAGCTGCTGGAGATGAACAAGGAGCCGCTGAAGACCCGCCTGTGGATGTCTCCGCCAACCAAGATGGACCAGGCGCAGCTGATGGAAGAAGGCTACTTCAACACCTACGGCACCGCCGGTGTTCGCACCGAAATGCCGGGCTGCTCCCTGTGCATGGGTAACCAGGCCCGCGTGGCAGCCAAGAGCACGGTGCTGTCCACCTCCACCCGTAACTTCCCGAACCGTCTGGGCGATGGTGCCAATGTGTACCTGACCTCTGCGGAACTGGCAGCGGTTGGTGCGGTACTGGGCAAACTCCCGTCTCCGGCGGAGTACATGGAGTACGCCAAGGACCTGAACAGCATGTCGAAAGAGATCTACAAGTATCTCAACTTCGACCAGATGGAGAACTACACCAAGAAGGCGTCTGAAGCGAACGTTGCTTAAGACCTGACCTTCTGGTTTAGCTCCATGGAAACGCCAGCCTTCGGGCTGGCGTTTTTTTTGTTTGAAGTAAACGTTACGAGTCAGATCGGGCACGGTGTGGGGTGCCTTTTCTGCCGGGAAAAAGGTGTCTGAGCGCAGCGAGTTCTTTTTCCCAGAAGAAAAGGTACCCCGCGGCGGGCCCAGCCCCTTGTAAACAGACCTACAAAAAAAGGGCTCCCGAAGGAGCCCCTTTTCTTACTCGGAACGTTGAAAACGCGCCTTGTTACCTGGTGATGGCCTGGTATTCGCCAGCATCTTCAGTGACAGAGCTCACTACCATAATGGCAATGAAAGCAGCAATGAAGCCAGGAATTATCTCGTACACGCCAGGACCACCCATGAACTCACCGTTCCAGCCCAGAGAGATCCAGATCATGACGGTGGCAGCACCCACAACCATGCCTGCGATAGCGCCAGCACCGTTCGTGCGGGACCACATCAGCGACAGGATAATCAGCGGACCAAATGCGGCACCAAAGCCTGCCCAAGCGTTACTGACCAGTGCCAGAACCTGAGAGTTCGGGTCGGAGGCAATAACCGCCGCAACCAGACCGACCAGCACGACACACACACGGCCTACGCCCACGCATTCCTTGTCGGTCGCTTCTTTACGCAGGAACAGGCGGTAGAAGTCTTCGGTCAGTGAAGAAGACGACACTAGCAGCTGGCTGGAGATGGTACTCATGACCGCAGCAAGCAGTGCCGCGTAGAGGAAGCCAGTAATCAACGGATGGAACAGCAGGTCCGAGAGAAGGATAAAGATCGTTTCCGGATCTTCGATATTCATGCCATTGCGAATCGCGTATGCCCGGCCAAACACACCAAGGGAGACGGCGCCAATCAGGGAGATAAGCATCCAGGACATGCCGATGTTACGGGCAGTCGGTACTTCATCAAGCGTACGGATCGCCATGAAACGAACAATGATGTGTGGCTGACCGAAATAACCCAAACCCCAGGTTACCGCAGACAGCCAACCGATGAGCGTCAGGCCTTCCGTCCACGACAGGAGCGTGGGGTCGACTTCATTCAGTGTCTGTGACGCCTGGGCGAAACCACCGCCGCCCTCGCCAAAGAGCACAACCGCCGGCATGATGACCAGTGCCAGCATCATGATGCAGCCCTGTACGAAGTCCGTCATGCTCACTGCCAGGAAGCCGCCGACCACGGTGTAGGCCAGTACCACACCCAGCGTGATGACAATACCAACGGCATAGTCACTCAAGCCGCCAAAGTTAAAGATGCCGGAGAACGCACTTTCAAACAGCTTGCCGCCCGCAACCAGACCGGATGCGGTGTAGACCGCGAAGAAGACAACGATGACGATGGCTGACACGGTACGCAAGGAAAGCGCCTGTGTCGGGAACCGGTTGGCCAGGAAGGACGGGATGGTAATCGCATTACCATAGTGAACCGTTTGTTCTCGAAGACGTGGCGCTACCAGGGTCCAGTTAAAGAACGCGCCCACAAGCAGGCCGATACCGATCCAGGCCGAACCCAGGCCCGATGCAAACAGCGCCCCGGGCAACCCGAGAAGCAACCAGCCACTCATGTCCGAAGCACCAGCCGACAGGGCTGCCACCTTTGGACTGAGGGCTCGCCCACCCAACATGTAATCTTCGGATGAAGACGTAGCTCTGCGCATGGCATAAACGCCGATGGCGATCATGAGCGCAAAGTAAGCAAATAGACTGATCCAAACACCAATAGCCATGAAACTCCTCCAGTTCAATTGGACGGAATCAACTCCGACCGTTTAGCGCGCTTACCATGGTGAACCCGGTAGTCGCACCCTTTGTTTTTTTAAATTCCCTAAACTACTCACGTAATTAACGCGCTACGACTTACAACGCCAGCCTCCCCATCTCAATACTTACCTCCTATCGTTCAGGTTTTCGTTCCGCACTGCCTTGTGAGCAAAGCGCCCTATCAAACCTTTTCAATGCCAAGCGACAACAGTGACGCGTTTCCACCCACCGCCGTGGTGTTGATGGTGCGGGTTCTCTCCGTAGCAAACCGCAGCAGGTAGTGCGGTCCTCCAGCTTTGGGACCGGTACCGGAAAGCCCCCTCCCCCCGAAAGGCTGAACACCAACAACCGCGCCAATCTGGTTTCGGTTAACGTAGGTATTGCCCACTTTTACCCGTCGCTCGATATAGGCCGCAGTGGACTCACTTCTGCTGTGAATACCCAGGGTAAGCCCATAACCCGCCGCATTAATTTCATCGATCACATCGTCCAGCTTCTCTGCAGTGTAGCGGACTATATGAAGAACGGGGCCGAAGTGTTCGTCTTTCAACTCGTTGATACTTGAAATGACGTAGGCGGACGGTGGAATAAAGTAGCCCCCGCTGCAGGCCTTCGGTAATGGCGACTGCGACACCAAGCTGGCATGGTTGCCCAGCTCGGTCAGATGGGCTTTCAGGTCATCCTGCGCCTTTTGGTCAATAACCGGCCCTATATCGGTGCTATGACGCTCAGGGTTACCGACAGTCAGTTCCTGCATCGCGCCCGCCAGCAGGCTTTCTGTACGATCAGCGACCTCTTTCTGGATATAAAGCACACGCAGTGCCGAACAACGCTGCCCGGCACTGGCGAAAGCGGACTGGATGACATCTCTGACCACCTGCTCCGGCAGCGCACTGCTATCCACAATCATGGCATTCTGTCCGCCGGTCTCGGCGATGAGGGGCACAATCGCCCCTTCACGCTGCGCCAGAGTGCGATTGAGGATGTGCGCTACCTGTGTAGAGCCGGTGAAGGCGACGCCGGCAATTCTGGGGTCCGGGGTCAGTTTGCCGCCGATTGTTGCGCCATCACCGGGTAAAAATTGAATCACGTCGGGTGGGAAGCCCGCTTCCAGCATCAGCTCAAAAGCTCGCTGAGCAACCAGACTTGTCTGTTCCGCAGGCTTGGCGATCACGGCATTCCCTGCCACCAACGCCGCCATCACCTGGCCAGTAAAAATAGCCAGGGGGAAGTTCCAGGGGCTGATGCAGAGGAAGACACCCCGCCCTTCCATGTAGAGCTCATTGCTCTCGCCTGTAGGGCCAGGTAGAGCCATGGCCTTGCCAAAGCGGGATCTGCCCTGGAGGGCATAATAGCGGCAGAAATCGACGGCTTCGCGCACCTCGTCGATACCATCCTGAATGGTTTTTCCGGCTTCACGGCAGCAGATCGCCATGAGTTCCTGCATATTCACTTCCATCAAGTCGGCGTATCGCTCGAGACAGTCGGCGCGATCCTCCGCCGGGCGCTCCCGCCAGGAAGCGAAGCCTTCCGTTGCAACGGCCAGAGCTTCTTCCGCCATGGCTTCGGTCGCCCAGTACACCTGACCAACGTGCTGGGAACCATCGTAGGGCGCATGGACATCACTCTGCGATCCATACCGGCGCTTTTCGCCACGAATGACTGGCGCAGCTTCCCAGCGTGTCATTGCCCATTGGCCAAGATGGTTCAGTAACGGGTCCAAATGGGCAGCCACATGGATATTCATCCCTTTGGAGTTGCGCCGCTCGTTGCCAAAGATATCGACGGGCAGTGGAATACGGTCGTTGGGCAGTGAGTCGTATCCCTGCAGTTCCTGAACCGGATTCTGCACCAGAGCCTCTATGGGCGTTGCCGCGTCTACCAACCGATGAACAAATGAGGAGTTTGCACCATTCTCCAGCAGCCGTCGTACCAGATACGGCAACAGATCTTTGTGAGCACCAACAGGGGCGTAGATACGAACCGGAAGATTGTTGTCCTCAAGGATGCTGTTGTAGAGGGCGTCTCCCATACCGTGCAGGCGCTGGAACTCGACCCTGCGACCTTTGTTCCTCACCATGGTCAGAACCGAGGAAACCGTATGGGCGTTGTGGCTCGCAAGCTGCGGATACAGCGCTCCTTCGGTGTAGTCACTCAGCAAATAACGCAGACACGCCAGATAAGAGGTATCGGTGGCCTCTTTGCGCGTGAATACGGGGTAGCCCTCCAGGCCCAACTGCTGGCAGATTTTGATCTCGGTGTCCCAGTAGGCTCCTTTGACCAGGCGAATGGGGATCTCGTCACCCTGCTGTTTTGCCAGTTTGGTCAACCAGCACAATACCGGCAAAGCACGCTTGGAATAGGCCTGGATAACCAGGCCAAAACCACCCCACCCCTTTGCAACCGGTGACGTAAACGCCTTCTCAAACAGCTTTAGCGAGATTTCCAGCCGATCCATTTCCTCGGCATCGATGGTAATGGACACCTTCTTTTCCCGCGCAAACGTCAGCAGGTCAATGACCGTTGCGTAGAGCTCTTCCAGAACCCGCTCTTCCTGGGACACCTCGTATCTAGGGTGCAGTGCGGATAGCTTGATGGAAATCGACGGTGCCGGTGCCCGACTGTTCGGGTAGGTATCGTTTCCCACGGACTCAATGGCATCCATGTAGTCCTTCAGGTAACGGTCAGCGTCGTCCCTGGTCATTGCCGCTTCGCCGAGCATGTCGAAGGAGTAGGTGTAGCCCAACTCCCGGTACTCGCGGGCGTTCCTCAATGCTTCGTCGATATCCCGTCCGAGTACGAACTGTTTGCCCATAATGGCCATGGCCTGGTACATCGCACTTCGAATGACCGGCTCGCCGCTACGCTTGATAAGACGCTTCCAGATACTGGACGGGGAGCCATCCAGCCGTTTATCCATTTTGACCACACGGCCGGTCAGCAGCAGTCCCCAGGTGGAGGCATTGACCAGGGTCGACTCACTGCGGCCCACGTGCTTCTTCCAGTCGGCGTCCGACAGCTTGTCCTGAATCAACGCATCGGCGGTGTATTTGTCGGGGATACGCATCAACGCCTCGGCCAGACACATCAGCAGGATGCCTTCTTCGGTATCAAGGCTGTATTCCTGCAGCAATGCGTCAACCATATGGACCGAGTCATCCTGCTCGCGGACCTTTCTGATCAGGCTCGTTGCCGTTTCAGCGACGTCTCGATGCTCAGAAGCATTGCTTTGGGCAAGGGGAATCAGTTCTTTGAGGTAACGTGTTTCGTCGACGGCGTAGTTGGCAGTAATCGATTGCCAGAAGAACGACTTTGGCTGTTCCTGAAATGCAGGCTCGAGCACCTTGCTTGCATTGAACATCTGAGCGCCTCGCCGATGGTTCCCGTCAATGGCCGGGCCCCTCGAACTTTTTATGGTTGGGTCAAACAACGCGCACACCGAACTGCGCTGTGACGTGATCAGCTACCCTGTTAAGTTAGTATTACTACGGACTGCAAGCTTACAAAATCCTACGATTCTTTTGTAAATTCGTCCGAAAATGAGGCTTTTTTAACAAATCAGGCGACTTTGTCACCAAAACGCAACCTGGAGGGTGTCGTACCCTTGTGTTTTCTGAGGGCGTTGGTGAGGGCACTTTGGGAGGAAAATCCAGTTCGGTAACTGACTTCGGAGACCGAAAGGGATGTCATGGTCAGGAATTGCACGGCCTGGTCAAGCCGGGTCTGGAGCAGAAACTGGTGGGGGGTAATACCCGTCACGTCACGGAACATCTCGTGGAAGCGGCTGACACTCAGGCAGGCCACACCGGCAAGGTCGCTTACCGATATCTTGCGCTGAATATTCTCCATGATGTAACGGCGGATCGTGTCGGGGCTGATGGCATGGCGGTTCTGGCGAACCTCCCTGCCTTCGTTCAGGCGTTCGGCCATGCAGTGCAGGATGCTTGCCCCCATGTGCCGCAGCATATCCTGATTATTCGGCGAGCGATCGAACTCTCCCGCCACGAACTGAACCAGCCCTTGCAGCTTATTGTCCAGAACCAGTGTCCGCGGCCGCTCAAACAGGGGCGCGAGCGTTTCATACTCACTGTGGCCCGGACTATTGATGGCCGGCATGTAGGGATCGAGATTGATAACCAGAACGTGGTTCTGCAGGTCACCACAGTAATCATGGCGCGCTTCAGTGGGGACGAGGCAGGCTCGCCAGGTGTCCAGGTGCGAACCTGTTCCGTCCACACTCAGGTCGGCCTCTCCGCGAACACCGACAACAATCTGGTGATGCTCGTGACGATGGTGGTGTGAAGCGGTGGGAAGCTTGAGCAAACGTGCGTCCAACATGCCCGCGATCCGGAAATTTCCTGAGAATGTAGCTCAATTAAAGCAGATCATCGGCAAACTTGCACGACTACGCCCGATTCACCAGATTCCGAAGCAAGCCCGCGACCTCGTCGCTGACCGTCTCAATCGGCTGAGAGGCGTCCACAATGTGATAACGGCCCGGCGCGTTGGCGGCGCGAGCGAGATAGGTTTCGCGTATTCGCTCAAAAAATGCTACCGCTTCCTGTTCGAACCGGTCCAGGTCGCCCCTGTGGCGGGCACGGGTCATACCGGTTTCCACCGGTGCGTCCAGCAGGATAACGTGATCCGGGCGCACCGTACCCTGCACCAGGCTTTCCAGTAGCGCTATGCGATCGGCGGGCACACCACGCCCTCCCCCCTGATAGGCAAAGGTGGCGTCGGTGAACCGATCACACAGCACCCAGCGACCAGCCTCCAATTCAGGAAGAATACGCGTATGAAGGTGTTGTGCCCTGGCGGCGAACATCAGCAGCAGCTCGGTGGTTTCGTTCACGGGCTCATCACGCGGCGCCAGCAACAGCTCGCGAATGGACTCCGCCATCGGGGTGCCGCCGGGCTCTCGGGTCACAACGCATTCAACACCAAGCGCGTCCAGCGTACTTGCGGCGTTCGCCAGTTGAGTGGACTTCCCAACCCCTTCCGTACCTTCAAAGGTAATAAACTGCCCCCGTCGGGTCATTGGTCACCCTCTTCCGCTGCTGTATCTGGAGACGGAGTTGGAGAGGAACGGTAGTCTGAACGGCGGTTGAGCTGAAACGCCCTCACGGCCTTCTGGTGTTCCGCCAGGGTTTTCGAGAACTTGTGGGTGCCATCGCCGCGCGCCACAAAGTAGAGCGTGTCGCCTTCAGCCGGATTCAGGGCCGCATGAATCGCTTCCCTGCCTGGCAACGCGATGGGCGTGGGCGGCAGCCCGTCGATCCGATAGGTATTGTAGTCGGTGTGGGTTCGCAGATCCTTACGGGTGATTCGCCCCTGGTACTTCTCCCCCATCCCATAGATTACGGTAGGATCGGTCTGCAACCTCATACCTTTCTCCAGGCGCCGGACAAAGACACCGGCGACTTCTTCTCGCTCATGGACCGCACCGGTTTCGCGCTCAACAATCGACGCCATAATCAGAGCTTCATAGGGAGAATCGTAAGGCAGGTTTTCAGCCTTAGCCTGCCATTCCGTCGCAAGCACCTCTTCCATTCGCTCAAAGGCCCTGCGTAGCAGGTCAAGGTCGGTTTCACTGCTGGTAAACAGATAGGTATCCGGGAAAAAGCGGCCTTCAGGATGCGACCCGTTGGCACCCATCTCTTCCATGATCCGCTCGTCGGTCCAGTCGGCGGTCACCTGCCCAAGACGCTCACTGCTGGCGAGCGCGGCGCGCATGTCACGGAAGGTCCAGCCTTCAATAAACTGAATCTGCCAGTGTTTGGTGTCACCGGCGACCATCGCATTGATCATGTCGAGACTGGTCATGCCATCGGTGAACTCATATTCGCCAGCCTTTAATAGCGCCTGCTCCGGGTAAAGACGACCATGAATCTTCAGCCACAGACTGTCGCCCACAAGGCCTTCCGCTTCGAGTTTACGCGCAACCTGACCGTAACCGCTCCCGGAGGGCACGCTGAACAGAACCGGCTCATCCAACGCTACAGGTTGCTCAAGGGTCTGAAGCCCCTGCCATAACCAGAGACCACCCCCGGCAAGCGCCAGGACGGAGAGACAGAACACACAGATGAGTAACTTCTTGAACAAGCTTTTATTCCAAAGTTTTCAGAGGGTCGCAGATTGTCTCAAGCCCATCATCAACTGGCAAATCAACGCTGCCCAATCTGCGAACCGCGACAATGCCGACAACGCTGTTAACGAGATACAGTCCACGCAGCCCGGGTGACGACAGTAACGCAGGCTGGATGATCTGCTCCCGGATGGTATGGCCGGATGCGCGCAGACACTCAAGGGCGTACTGCCGCATGACACCTGCCACCGCAAGGCTCTCAACCGGCGGAGTTACCCACTCGCTCTCCATCCTGACAATAAGGTTGGTTCGCGTCCCCTCAAGCAACTGCCCGTCGGCATTCGCCATGATCAGTTCGAATTCCTCGCCACTGAACTCACGGCTTGCCATCACCTGCTCCAGCCGGTTCAGGGTCTTGATACCCGCCAGCCTCGGATTCACGGTGAGTGGAAACTGCGACAGCGCTGCGACCACACCCCCCGGTGCGGGGAGCGTGGGCATCGGTGAGGAGATAACAATCAGGTTTGGCACACATTCGACAGGCAACCGGTATCCTCGCCCACCACTCCCCCGAGTGAGGACCAACTTCAGCACCCAGCCGTCATTGCCGTATCGGGGGGCCAAATCGCAACCCGAGCGGGTAATTTCAGCATCCAGGTCACTACGCTCGACCGGAATGCCCAAGCGGCCGGCATCGGCCACCATACGATCCAGATGGTGTGATCGCAGCAGGGCTTGCCGGCCACGCATGCGGATAGTTTCAAACAACCCGTCGCCGTAGGCCAACCCACGATCTGTCGCGGAAATACCGTTGCCGTCGGGACGAATAACGTTCAACACAACCCGATCAGCCCTCGTAACGACGGAAAATCAGGGTGCCGTTTGTACCGCCAAAACCAAAAGAGTTGGACAACGCAACCCGGACATCTGCCTTGCGGCTCTTGCCGGCTACAAAATCCAGGTCACAACCATCATCGGGATCGTCAAGATTGATGGTCGGCGGCAGCACACCCTCCCGGATCGCCAATACTGAAAAAATCGCCTCAATGGCCCCTGCAGCGCCAAGCAAGTGCCCGGTCATGGACTTGGTACTGCTGACTGCCAGCGTGTAAGCGTGGTCGGCAAATACCGATTTCACTGCAGACACCTCTGCCAGATCCCCTACGAGCGTGGAAGTGCCATGGGCATTGATGTAGTCGATGTCGTTGGCGCCGAGCCCGGCGTCGCGAATCGCATTCTTCATGGAGCGCGCGGCACCCTCACCGTTTTCAGGGGGAGCGGTTATATGGAACGCATCGTCGCTCATACCGAAACCGATTACTTCGCCATGAATGGTGGCTCCACGGCGTTTAGCATGCTCGAGATCCTCCAGCACCAGCACGCCAGCGCCGTCGCTGAGCACAAAGCCATCCCGGCCTCGATCCCACGGCCGGCTGGCCTTTTCCGGTTCGTCATTGCGGGTGGACAACGCACGCGCTGCCGAAAACGCGGCAATTGAGCTTCGGGTGGTGGCCATTTCCGAACCGCCAGCCAACATCACATCGGCATCACCGTAAGCAATGGTGCGCGCCGCATAGCCAATGTTATGGGTGCCGGTCGTGCAGGCTGTCACGATCGCGATGTTTGGGCCCTTGTAGCCAAAGCGGATAGCCACGTTTCCTGAAATCATGTTGATTACGGAGGCTGGCACGAAGAACGGAGACACCTTTCGCGGCCCGGACTTCTCCATGGTGATCACGTTCTTCTCGATGTATTCAAGGCCACCGATGCCTGAGCCGATGGCAACCCCAACCCTTTCACGATCAAGATCGGTGTATTCATCAAGGCCACTGGCGTCCACGGCCTGCTGGGCCGCAATCAGGCCGTAATGAATGAAGGCATCCAATTTTCTGGCGTCCTTCGTGGACAGGTAAGGTTCCATATCCAGATTCTTGATGCCACCGCCGATCCGTGTGTTGTATCCGGTGGTATCAAAGCGGTCGATCCCGGCAATGCCGCTGCGACCGGAACGAATACCGTCCCAGGACGAATCCACATCGTTACCCAGTGGCGAGAGCATTCCCATGCCTGTGATTACAACACGTCGTTTAGCCATACCCCTTCACCTGAGTTTCTTGCTGATCATGAACTGTCATTCCTGCCAATAAAAAAGCCGTCCGATGTCTAATCACATGGACGGCTTTTGCCTGGCGTATAAAGCGTGCGGAGTATCAGGTGTGCGCGACGATGTAGTCGATCGCGTCCTGGACACTCGCCAGCTTTTCCGCTTCCTCGTCGGGAATCTCGGTCTCGAACTCTTCTTCGAGTGCCATGACCAGCTCAACGGTGTCCAGTGAGTCAGCGCCAAGGTCCTCTACAAAAGAAGATGTGTTCTGAACTTCGGACTCTTTAACGCCCAACTGCTCACAAACGATCTTCTTCACGCGCTCTTCAACTGTACTCATAATGTCCTCACTTTTGTGTCAACCAAGCAACTTAAGTGCTGCCAGTTTAGTTTAAACCATACCTGCAAACAAGCAGGGGTTCCATTCAAACATGTTGTGCGACAAGGGTTTGCGCACACGCCCCCCTCAGGGACTATCCCATGTACATACCACCGTTAACGTGGATCGTTTCACCCGTCACGTAACCAGCGGCCTCCGACGCCAGGAAGGCAACCACCGCAGCCACTTCTTCCGGCTCACCCAGACGACCGGCAGGTATGACTTCCATCATAGCCTCACGTTGCTTGTCGTCCAGTTTTCGGGTCATATCCGTATCGATAAATCCGGGCGCTACACAATTGGCGGTAATGCCCCGGTTCGACATTTCTTTCGCCAGGCTGCGGGTAAAACCCTCAACTCCGGCCTTGGCAGCGCAATAGTTGGCCTGTCCTGGGTTACCCATACCAGCCACAACCGAGCTGATATTGATCACCCGACCCCATCGCGCCTTGGCCATTCCCCGCAATACGGCCTTGCTGGTCCGGTAAACGCTGGACAAGTTGGTTTCCACCACGGCCGCCCAGTCATCGTCCTTCAGCCGCATCAGCAGATTATCACGAGTGATCCCTGCGTTGTTGACCAGGATCGCCGGCGCACCAGCTTTCTCGTTGATTTCCTTCAGGCCAGCCTCGATGCTGTCCGGGTCGGCGACGTTCATTACGATACCGAAACCCTTCGCGCCTGCTGCTTTTAGGTCAGCGGAAATCGACTCGGCGCCATTCTCACTGGTTGCCGTACCGACCACCATGGCGCCCTGATCTGCCAGCGCCTTTGCAATGGCCTTTCCGATCCCGCGAGTTGCACCCGTTACCAGCGCTGTTTTGCCTTCAAGAGACATGTGTTGCTCCTATTTATTACTGTCCAAATGCCTCTGACGCCTTTGCCAGCGCATCCGGCTCGTCAATGCCGTAAACCGACAATTCACGGTCAATGCGCTTCGCCAGCCCTGCAAGGACCTTACCGGCGCCGCACTCTACAGCGATCCGCACATCATTTGCCACCAGTTTACGAACTGTATCGGTCCACAACACCGGAGAGTATAGCTGCTTGACCAGATTAGCCTTGAGGGATTCACTGTCCTGAGCGACAGAAGCGGTAACATTCTGTATTACCGGGATGACAGCATCGTTAAACGTTACTTCGTCCAACGCGGTTGCCAGTTCCTCCGCGGCTCCCTTCATCAGGGCACAGTGGGAAGGTACACTCACCGGCAATGGCATGGCCTTGCGGGCGCCTCGGGCCTTGCAGGCTTCGATGGCGCGTTCAACCGCCCCAGCAGCACCTGCAATCACGACCTGCCCAGGGGCATTGAAATTGACGGCGGCCACCACATCGCCATTTGCCGCCTCGGCACAGGCGGCGGTTACGTCGTCGTCCTCGAGACCAATAATGGCTGCCATCTTGCCTTCGCCGGCTGGCACAGCGGCCTGCATGAGCTCCCCACGCAGGCGCACCAGTTTAATGGCGTCAAAGAAGTTCAGGCTTTCCGCGGCGACCAGCGCGCTGTACTCACCAAGGCTGTGCCCGGCGACAAAGTCAGGCGCCTGACCTCCGGCTACAAACCACTGCCGCCAGAGCGCGACACTCGCTGCCAACAGCGCTGGCTGGGTAACCGTGGTCTGATTGAGCTCTTCCGCAGGTCCATGCTGGCACAGGTGCCAGAGATCATAGCCCAGCACATCGGAGGCTTCGGAAAACGTTTTTTCTATGATCGGCCAGTTCTCGGCAGCTGCTCCCAGCATGCCGACAGACTGCGATCCTTGTCCGGGAAAAATAAAGGCTGATTTCATAGTGGGAATCTTACCGTCAATGAGGGGTTACGGGAGATTAGCCAATAGTACAACCTGGGGGCCGATCCGGCCAATCTAGCAAAAATGGGGAGAGACTTTAGTCTCAGGGAGAGGCCAAGGCTTGAGCGCTTAGATCATCAGGTCGTCAAGACGTTCGTTGATACGGCTGGGCACTTCCAATTCTACTTCACGAACCGCCTGACGTATGGCCGCCAGCATGGCGCGCTCGTTGGCATTGCCATGGCTCTTTATCACCACACCCTGAAGCCCCAGGAGACTGGCGCCATTGTGTCTTGACGGGTCCATAAGCCGAAGCAGCCGTCCGATGATCGGCCGCGCCAAAACGCCGACACACTTGCCGTAAAAAGTTCGCGTGAAAGCTTGTTCAAGCAGCTCAATCAGCAGACCGGCAACGCCCTCACCCGTCTTTAGGGCAATATTCCCGACAAAACCGTCGCACACCACCACGTCCGCCACGTCACGGAACAGATCACTGCCCTCAATGTATCCGATATAGTTGATGGTATCGCACTGAGCCAGCATATGAGAGGCAAGCCGCACTTGCTCATTACCCTTGATTTCCTCTTCGCCAACGTTAAGCAGAGCGACTCGAGGTTCTGGCTGATTGCAGATCGCCGACGCCATCAGTGAGCCCATCAGTGCGTACTGATAGAGGTTTTCCGCGGTGGAATCCACGTTGGCGCCCAGATCGAGCACGTGGCAACGCCCCCGAAGCGACGGAATCAGTTTGGCGATTGCAGGGCGTTCAATGCCCGGGTACATGCGGATAACAGAACGGCCGAACGCCATGAGCGCACCGGTATTGCCAGCACTGACGCAACCTTGAGCAACACCGTCGCGGACAAGCCCCAACGCCACGGCCATCGACGAATTACGTTTGTGGCGAAGCGCATGGGAGGGCCGCTCATTCATCCGCACGACATCGGCAGCTTCGACGATACGAATCCGCGAATGCCCAGGATGCAACAAAGCCTCGAGCTCACTCCGGATTCCCACCAGAACAAGACTCAAGGCTTCGTTTTCTTTCACCGCGGCCAGTGCAGCGGAGGCCACAACGTCGGCTCCGCGATCACCACTCATGGCGTCAATTGCGATGGTGACCGGATTCACCGTTCCTCCATCTCGCACTGGCGGGTGGATTTGCTCGCGACGGCTTACTCGTCGCTAGCCTCAATTACCTGCTTGCCACGGTAAAAACCATCCGGAGACACATGGTGGCGACGATGCACTTCACCAGTTGTCGTGTCAGTGGACAGAGCTGCCGTGCTCAGAGCATCGTGTGAACGGCGCATACCGCGCTTTGAGCGGGTCTTTCGGTTTTTCTGTACAGCCATGATTATGCTCCTGACCTGATAAACGTGTGTTCGTTAAATTCGCGACGGTTTCCAGAGAAAACGACGCCTGATTAATGTTTCTTAGTCTTGAGATCCGCCAGCACGCTGAACGGGTTGTCTTCAGACTTCCTGACCGGCTCGTCCACGGATTCATCCGACTCAAAGGCTTCCAGCTCTTCTCGGGCGGGACATTCGTCACGCTCGTGGAGCGGAAACGGAGGCAGAACCAGCAGCAGCTCGTCCTCAGTCAAGGACCACAAATCCGCGCTGAAATCGTCCGTCAGAAACGGTTCAAGTTCTTTTGGCAACTGTTGGGCCTGCTCGTCGCTGGTCACCAACCCCAACGTAAAGCGGGAGACCAGTGTCTTTTGCATGGGCCCCATGCAGCGCTGACACTCCAGGGTAACCGGTGCTTCCAGTTCACCTGTCACCATGCGCCGGCGCTCGCCGTCCATGGAGAATGACAGGCTTACCCGGCACACAGCGCCATCCTCAAATCCAAATACAGAATCACCAAAACGAGACAATGCCTGCAGAGGAATTTCTCCCTCCAACACTATTTCTTGCTCTGCCAACCGGTAAGGATCGACAGTTTTGGGCAGTTCGGTGCTTGAGGCTTTTGACATAGGCGCGCAATTTTAGGGACCTGGCCGCCCGCTGTCAAAGACTTCATGCGCTTTTGGGCAAGGGTTACACTGCTGATAGGTGTATTCTACGATATTAACAGTGCAACCGGGACCACTCGGACAACTCCAAGCGCTGATAAAAGGAACCCCAATGAAACAACACCCGCTTCTGCTTGCTTCATCCTCACCTTATCGGCGACAACTGATGGAGAAGCTAAGACTGCCATTCCATACCGCATCGCCGAACGTGGATGAATCGCAGCGTATGGATGAGAGTGCAGAGCATCTGGTCGTGCGGCTTGCGCTTAAAAAAGCGGAAGCCCTTTGTGGTGACTACCCGGAACACTGGATCATCGGCTCGGACCAGATCGCATGCCTGGAGGATGGCACCATACTGAACAAACCAGGAACTCATGAGCGCGCAGCGCAACAACTGGAACGCAGCAGCGGTCAGCGCGTCTCATTCCTGACCGGCCTGGTGCTGGTGGACGCCAGTACTGGGCAACGACAGAGCCACTGCGAATACTTTCACGCCCACTTCCGCCAGCTCGACGCAGACGAAATCAACAACTACCTGCACACCGAGAAACCCTACGACTGTGCCGGCAGCTTTAAAATGGAAGGCCTGGGCATCGCCCTATTCAGCCGCCTCGACGGGCGCGACCCTAACAGCCTGATCGGCCTGCCATTGATCGCGCTCACCGAAATGCTTCGAAACTGGGGGCTCAACCCGCTGCATCCGCTGCCCGCCTCTCACCGAAGCTCCAACCGCGATTCAGCGAAGTAGCGGGCAATACCACTGCCCACGGAAACGCCGAACTGATCAACGATATTCTGGAGTGGCGATTCACGGCGACTATAGTCCACAAGATCCTCCTGGCCGATGACCTGCCGTGCCACATGGGAGGAGCTGCCAAGGCCATCGATCAGACCAAGCTCGAGTGCTTGCTCGCCACTCCAGACCAGTCCTGAGAACAGTTGCTCGTCATCCGCAAGCCGATCACCCCGCCCCTTACGCACACTTTCGATAAACTGGCTGTGGGTGGTTTCCAAAACGTCTTGCCAGAACTGCACCTCTTTCTCTTCCTCCGGTGAGAACGGGTCCAGAAAAGCCTTGTTCTCGCCAGCGGTATATAGACGCCTGTCGACCCCCAACTTATCCATAATCTCGGTAAAACCGAAACCGCCAGCCACCACACCAATGGAACCCACCAGGCTCGCCTTGTCGGCGTATATTTCATCAGCAGCCGCAGCAATATAGTAGGCGCCAGAGGCACCAATATCGGAAATCACCGCGTACACTTTCTTATCCGGATACTCGCTCCTCAACCGAACGATTTCGTCATAGACGTAACCAGACTGGACCGGACTGCCGCCCGGACTGTTGATCCGCAAAATCACACCCACTGAGTTTTCCGCCTCGAACGCTTCTCGCAGGGAACCCACGATGTTGTCGGCACTGGCCAGCTCATCCGCCGCAATGGTGCCCTCGATCTCCACGAGCGCCGTATGCTCTCCCTTGGCAGCGGATTCCAGCGCCCCGCCCAACGGGAACTGGATCATCAACAGTAAGGCAAAGAGATACCCGAACGTCAGCAGCTTGAAAAATATCCCCCAGCGGCGGCTTTTTCTCTGCTCTGACTGCAGCGACATCACCAGCTTTTCGATCAGTTTCCAATCACGAGCTGACTCCGGTGGCATCGCCGGTTTGCGGCGACTTCCCGCGGATTTGCTCGCCCTGCTTTCTGGGTTTTCTGGTTCGCTTCCCCAGCCGGGATGCCTGTCTGATTCCCAATCGCTCATTGCTGCTTCCTGTTGCTGTTACGGTTCAGAGGCCAAGTACGTCGCGCAGGTCTTTGACCGAATCGACGATCGCGTGTGGCGCATAGTGCCCCAGTACATCCCGTTTATGCACACCCCATTCCACACCAATAGACGGCATACCGATACGCTGAGCCATCTCCAGATCGTAACGGGTATCGCCAATCATAACCGCTTCAGCCGGCTCAATGCCGTAAAAGCGGATGATCTCTCCGAGCATCGCCGGGTCGGGCTTGGAGCGGGTTTCATCCGCGCAGCGAGTAATATCAAAATGCGACCCAAGCCCGCTGGACACCAAAGCACCTTCCAGGCCGCGGCGGCTCTTGCCGGTGGCCACCGAGCAGCCGCGCCCCGCTGTACGAAGGTCAGCCAGTACGTCCGCCATGCCCGCAAACACATTCTGGGGCGTGGTCACCTTGGAGAAAAAGTAACGGGCATAACCTTCGCGAATCGCCGTCATTTCCTCCCGCGTTATGCCGGGATACAGCTTTTCCAGAGCTTCAATCATGCCCAAACCAATGATATCGCGATAGGCTTCGCGCTCCAGTTCCGGATACCCCAATTCGGTGGCTGCCTGGTGAAGGCTGTCTGCAATATGATCAACGGAATCCACCAGCGTTCCGTCCCAGTCAAAAATCACAACCTTTACGTCCATTGATACTACCTTGGTGCGGTCATCCTGCTTGCGAGCCACAGAACAACGGATTATTCGGATGCCTTCCGGCGCGCCGCCAGCTTGGCCATGAGTTCGCTGAAAGCTTCATCATAGGGAGCCTCAAGGTGAACAGGCTCTCCCGTGGAGGGCAGCGTAAAGTCCAGGGCGCGGGCGTGGAGCATTAAACGCTGACCGCCGGCGGAGCGAAATGCCCGCAGGCTTACATCATCCATATACTTGTCATCGCCGGCAATCGGATGACCGGCCCAGGCACTGTGAACACGGATCTGATGGGTACGACCAGTTACCGGTGAGGCCTCAACCAGCGTATACCCGGAGAAGGAGTCCAATACCCGGAAACGGGTGAGAGAGTCCTTTCCTGCCTCATCCACGCGAACTCGGCGCTCACCGGAGCCAAGTTCAAACCGCAGCAGCGGCTCACTGACCTTCCTGACAGACCCAGGCCAGTCACCCGCCACCAGAGCATGATAATGCTTACGAATACGCTTGTGACGCAACTCGTCCTGCAAATAACGCAACGCAGAACGCTTCTTTGCAACCATCACCAATCCCGATGTATCCCTATCAAGCCGATGTACGAGTTCCAGAAACCGGGCCTCCGGCCTCGCCGCCCGCAAGACTTCGATCAGCCCGAAATCCAGCCCGCTACCACCGTGAACCGCTATACCGGATGGCTTATTAACTACCAGCATCTGATCATTCTCAAACACCACTGCGTCCTGCATAACTCCCTGAACCCGCGACCCCGGAACAACCTGCGCCGGCTTTTCCTTGCGGGTGACAGGTGGAATGCGCACCTCATCACCCGTGTTCAGACGGGTGTCGGGCTTAACCCTGCCCTTGTTCACGCGCACCTCACCCTTGCGGATAATGCGATAAATAATGCTGCGCGGCACGTCTCGGATCTGCGCCATCAGGTAATTGTCCACGCGCTGGCCGTGATTATCCTCATCAACAACCACCTTTTGCACACCCTGCTTGACCTCACCGCCTCTGGAGCCGGGCGCAGGGCCACTCTTGCCATCACCAACAGACCGTGGTGAGGAAGGGGAACGTTTTTGCCTGGTCGATCTGGACATGGATACCTTACCGCTGGAAACCCTGCGGGATTGAAGGAGCCGGCGAATACTGTTATATTCCGGCGTGCTCTGCCGTTTGTCTACGGCCTGGCCAGTATGCCAGAAGCCGGAGCGGCAGGAGTATACCGACACTATTTGAGAGTTTGAACGCCGGAAGCCCAATCATTACCGGGCTCGGCGATTGAAATCCTCCCGGATCCATACGGAAGGCGCTGATTACAGCGACTGCCCGAAAGCCGGGGGAACAAGAAACCGTACGGAAAACCGTCGGGCGACATCGCGAAGAATCATTACCAGCACGCAGGGCCGGGCCGTCCAGCATACGAATACGACGTGAGACCCAGGCACCCGCGTGAACCTGAAAACGGATAACATGCGCCAACAGACTCTGACCCAAAGCGACTCTTTCCTGCCTACAAGCAGGCGAACCGTCGGCGGTGGCCTCGGAACTCCGGGAAAATTCCCCGCAGGGATCTGATTCGTCTGGCCGTCGGGTTGCCCCTGTTACAAGGGGCCCGCGGCACGCAAGTTCTGCTTCGCTGATGCTATTCCCCAGGTTTTCTGTCCAAACCAAACGACAGGAACCATTTCTTTCCATGAAAAGAATGCTAATCAATGCGACTCATCCCGAAGAGTTGCGCGTAGCCCTGGTTGACGGCCAGCGTCTGTTTGACCTCGACATCGAGTCCAGCTCCCGCGAGCAGAAAAAAGCCAATATCTACAAGGGTCGCATAACCCGTGTAGAGCCCAGCCTGGAAGCCGCTTTTGTGGACTTCGGCGCGGAACGCCACGGATTCCTTCCTCTCAAAGAAATCTCCAAGGAGTATTTCAAGAAATCACCCGGCCAGATTGAAGGCAAGATCAACATCAAGGATGTGGTTGCCGAAGGTCAGGAAGTCATTATCCAGGTGGACAAGGAAGAGCGTGGTAACAAGGGTGCCGCCCTCACCACCTTCATCTCCCTTGCGGGCCGATACCTCGTGCTCATGCCCAACAATCCTCGCGCCGGCGGCATTTCCCGTCGTATCGAAGGTGAAGAGCGGGCGCAGCTGAAAGAGGCCATGAACGATGTACAGGTGCCCAAATCCATGGGCATCATTGTTCGCACTGCCGGCATTGGCCGCACCACCGAAGAGTTGCAATGGGATCTGGACTACCTCGTCCAGTTCTGGGAAGCCATTTCCCAGGCCGCCGGCGAGCGCAAAGCGCCGTTCCTGATTCACCAGGAAAGCAACGTCATTATCCGCGCTGTACGCGACTATCTTCGTCAGGACATTGGCGAGGTGCTGATTGACTCCGGAACGGTTTACGAGGACGTATTGAACTTCGTTCGTGCGGTTATGCCCTCGTTCGAAAACAAGATCAAGCTGTACAAGGACGAAATCCCCCTGTTCAGCCGCTACCAGATTGAAGGCCAGATCGAGACCGCCTTCCAGCGTGAAGTGAAGCTGCCCTCCGGTGGCTCCATCGTGATCGATCCCACCGAAGCACTGGTATCTATCGACATCAACTCCTCCCGTGCCACCAAAGGCCACGACATTGAGGAAACCGCGCTTCAGACC
>CAJXOQ010000057.1 GCA_913057975.1 uncultured Marinobacter sp. | reverse complement strand
ATAGGAGTCCGTCTCGTGGGCTCGGAGATGTGTATAAGAGACAGGCCCATAGGAATCGTTCACACGCTTGAAAAAATCGATATCAAGCACGCAGACCGACAGTGAATGACGATAACGCTGCCATCGCTGGTACTCGAACGACAGTCGCTCCTGCCAGGCTTCCCGATTGGGCAATTGAGTCAGGAAATCGGTAAGGGCTTTCTCGCGTTCCTCCCTGAGTTTTTCCCGGACCTGTTCCGACTGGGTCTCCATCGTCACCAGCTTCTCCTGCATGAGCTCCAGTTCCAGCGACAGGTTACGCTCGCGCTCGGACTCCTGCTCCCGAAACCGCTCTACGGCACCACTGATCGACTCCAGGTGCTGGCTAACCGAGTCTTTCAGCTCGTCGAAGTCGACGCTGCTTTCCACTTGCTGGCCGAACGACCTTAGTTCCTGGCGAATATCGCGATCCAACTCCTGCGAGGCATCCAGTCGCCCGGCCTGAGCATTCGCCTGCTCCGTGAAACACTGGCGCAACGCGTCCAGCCGTTCATCGAGACGACGGAGAAAAGCCTCGAACTCCCTTTGCCCCCGGGTAACCGCGGCGATCACCAGTTCCGCCACGCCGCTCAGCCCTTCGCGCAGTTCCTCCCAGTTATCGCTGCTCAACAGCGACTCCTGTAGCCGTCGGGCTCTTGCCTCCGACGCAGCCTCCAGCGTCACCTGATCGAGCATGTGACCCAGCAGCTCACCAACCCGACGCGCAATCTTCAGGCGTTCTCTGTCTTCGGTGCCAGGAGTTGCCAGCTCAACGGCGGACGGTGCGGGCAGGTTCTCGGCGGCTTCCGCCAATATTGGCTGATCGGACGACTCCTGGTTTCCCCGGCTTCCAAACAGCCGACCAAACCGACTTCGCTTGCGGTCCCGCCCGTCACCACTGCCCAGCCCTGTTTCCAACACCCATGCCAGATCGACCAACCATTCGGTAGCATCCAGTTGGAGGGTTTCCGGTTTCCGGAGTCGTTTCTCCAGTTCACGAATACGGTCTTTGCCGGATTTGAACAAAGGGTGGGAGCGCAGTTCCGACAGCAACTGCTCGAATGTCGTTCTCAGCCGGTCCGTGGATTCAGATTTGCGGTCGTCCAGGGATGCCACCTGACGGTCAATTCTCTCCTGCAAATCCCGCCAGCTGTCTGCGTTGAGAGGGGGCTTTCGTAGCTCGTCACGAACCCGTTCCAGCAAACGGTCCAGTTCCGCAGTCTGCCCTTCGGACGCCAGACTGGTACGCACGAGCATCCGCTGAAGCAGATTTCTTTCAGCTTCCCAATGCGATTCACGTTGATCTGAGCATTCAAGTGCCTGGAGATACTTATCCTTCCAGGATGAATCCGATGACATTTAGCGCTCCTGGCCCTTTACTGGACACCTATTCCGTGACTGATGCCTCAACGATGCTATATTTCCTGCCTGTTACGACGCCGGCGAGCCCTGGGATGACTCTGATCGTAGACCTTTGCCAGGTGCTGGAAGTCCAGATGAGTATAGACCTGGGTCGTCGCTATGTCCGCATGGCCCAGCAACTCCTGCACCGCTCGCAGGTCGCCACTGGACTCCAGCATATGGCTGGCGAAGGAATGCCGAAGCAGGTGGGGATGCAGTCTTTGGTCCGCCCCTTTCGACATTCCCCACTTGCTAAGGCGGGACTGGATACTGCGGGTACTGAGCCGATCACCTCGTCGACTCACATACAGGGCATTCTCTCCGTCTGGCGCCATCGCTCCGCGCACGTCAAGCCACTGAGCCAGCGCCTCCAACGCCCTTCGCCCAACCGGCAGGAGTCGTTCCTTGCGGCCCTTACCCAGCACCCGGACCTCCCCGCCTCGGACGTCCACGGATTGGAGATCCAGCCCTGCCAGTTCCGACAACCGCAGCCCGGAGGAATACATCAGCTCGAACATGCTCAGGTCGCGAATTTCCAGCGGGTCATCGGGTGTGGCGTCCAGCAGATGGTTAAGCTGGTCCACATCCGCCACCCGCGGTAGACGCTTACCGGACTTCGGAGCCCGGATGTCCAGCGCGGGATTGTCCACCACCAGGTGTTCCCGTAACAGGTATTCGTAAAACCGGCGAATGGCAGACAGGTGACGGGCAATACTTCGACCGCCCAAGCCTTCACGGCTGAGCTGGGCAACGTATCGTCGCAAGTCGTGGCTGGTGATCGACCGCCAGGCCGGTGTCGGTTGATGTTCAACCCACACAGCAAAGCGGTTCAGATCATCGCGATAACTGCCGCAGGTGCGAGGTGAGTGTCGCTTCTCCGACGCCAGATAACGCAGGAACGCGACCACAGGCTCTGCCAGTGTGGCAGCCGGACCGGTTTCCCCGTCAGCCGGCGACATGGTCAGCGGGACTCCGCGACCACATCGGTGACAGGTAACGTGGCGGCATGCCTTTGCAGGATAGGCGGCAACAGACGGCTCAGGGTGTCGCTGATGTAGGTCAGGAAGAGTGAGCCCATACTCTGGTCAAAGTACCCGGGCTCGCAACTGCCCACGGCAAACACCCCGACCAGTTCGTTGTTACGCAGCGGCACCAGCGCCACGGAGGCAATGGGTTCCTCCCGGTCCGGGAACAGGAAACTGCGCTCGCTCTCACGGAACTGGCCACAAACCGCGCGGTCCCCTTCCAGCAAGCCGCCCAGGCGCGCCTTCGCCACGTCCGGCGACACCACGTGCAGGGCGCCTTGCGCCGCTGCCGGCAACTCACTGTCGGTAAAGAGAATCACCGAGGCCGCGTCCAGACCGAAATCACCACGGATACTGTCATCAATCGCGGCGGCCATATCATTCAGGTTGCGAGCCTCGATCACCTGCATCAGCAGGCGCTTGCTCTTTTCGAACAGGCGGTCGTTGTGGCGGGCAATGGACACCAGCTCTACCAGCTCGCGGCGCAACGTGTCGCGCTGTTCGCGGAACAGGTGCACCTGGCGCTCTACCAGCGAGATCGCCCGGCCGCTGTCGTGGGGCAGGGTCAGGCTGCGCAGGAGCTCGTCCTGATCGATAAAGAAATCGGGGTTATTCCGCAGATAATCTGCGACGGCTTCCCGGGTGAGCCCTTCGGCCTTCTTGTGGGCCGTTTGTTCTGTCATGCTGCTCTCCTGATGGTCAGGGCCTTGATGTGGCCGGCTGGCGATGGCGATTGTTCTGTCGGTTGGTGCCGGATTTTGCATCGCTGTGCCGCGTGCTCTTACGTCGTCTCGGGGGCTGGTCTGCCGGCAGGCGAAGCTGACCCTCGAAAACGCTGGCCGTCGGGCCTTCCATCATAACAGGGGCCCCCTCACCCTGCCATTCGATAACCAGGCGCCCGCCTTTCAGCTCAACATCCACCCGGTTGTCCAGCAGCCCTCGCAGGCAGCCGGTAACCACCGCCGCACAGGCACCACTGCCGCAGGCCATGGTTTCGCCGGACCCACGCTCGAACACCCTAAGGCGAACGTGGGTCCGGTCAATAATCTGCAAGAACCCGATGTTGGCCCGCGCAGGAAACCGCGGATGAATCTCAAGCCTGGGGCCAAACTCGCCTACCGGGGCGGTATCCACGTCGTCCACCAGTAGCACCCCATGGGGATTACCCATGGAGACGGCAGTGAGTTCCACGGTATCACCGCCGAGTTCCACTGTGTAGACGTCCTTGCGGCGATCGGCGGCGAACGGTATCGCCGGAGGATTGAGTTCCGGCACCCCCATATCGACGGTCACCATGCCTGCACGCCCGACTCTCAGCTCGATAACGCCCTTGGCGGTCTGAACCCGAATCACCTTCTTGTTGGTCAGTCGCTGATCGCGGACAAAGCGGGCAAAACAGCGGGCCCCATTGCCGCACTGCTCCACTTCCGAGCCGTCGCTGTTGAATATCCGGTAGCGGAAGTCCACATCGGGCAGCCCCGGAGGCTCAACCACCAGCAACTGATCAAAGCCAATACCGAAATTCCGGTCGGCCAGTTCGCGGATCATCTCCGGGCGCAGACGAAAGGGCTGACTGATGGCGTCCACCACCATGAAGTCGTTTCCAAGACCGTGCATCTTGGTGAAGTTAAGCATTGGGCCCTGACTGCGCCGTGACTGACTCATCTCCGCCTCCCCACTCATTCCGGCAAACAGCTTTCTGGGCCAAGCTGTTCTTCCAGGGTTTCCCGCCGACGCACAATGTGCACCTGTTCACCATCGACCATCAGTTCCGGTGGGCGGTTACGGGTGTTGTAGTTGGAACTCATGACAAAACCATAGGCTCCGGCGGAGCGAACCGCCAGCAAATCGCCCGCCTGAAGTCTCAGCTTGCGATCCTTGCCGAGAAAATCACCGGTCTCACACACCGGCCCGACCAGATCCCAATCTTTCTCGTCGCCGTCGTTACGGGGCGTTACCGGAACAATGGATTGCCACGCGCTGTAGAGCGCGGGACGAATCAGGTCGTTCATAGCCGCATCAATGATGGCGAAGTTGCGATGTTCAGTGCACTTGAGGAATTCCACCCGCGTCAGCAGGATACCGGCATTGGCGGCAATGGACCGCCCCGGCTCCATGATCAGCTCCAGCGAACGGTCGCCCAGGCGCTCCGCCAGCGCGGTCACGTAATCCGACGGTTGCGGTGGCTGTTCCTGATCGTAGGTGACCCCCAGGCCGCCGCCCATGTCCAAGTGTCGGATATTAATGTTCTTTTGTGCCAGGGTGTCGATCAGTTCCAACACCCGGTCCAGTGCATCGAGGAAAGGCGACACCGACGTGAGCTGCGAGCCGATGTGACAATCCACACCCTGTATGTCCAGGTTCTGCATGGCGGCGGCACGCTCGTAGACGGCTGGCGCTTCCGCAATGTCGATGCCGAACTTGTTCTCTTTCAGCCCGGTGGAGATATAGGGATGGGTACCGGCGTCCACGTCTGGGTTCACACGCAGGGAAACCGGCGCCTTGACACCGAGTTCACCCGCCACTTCGTTCAGGCGATCCAGTTCGGTGTCAGATTCCACATTGAAACAGCGAACACCGGCCTCGAGGGCGCGGCGCATTTCCCAGCGCTGCTTTCCAACCCCGGAAAAGACGGTCTTCGCAGGGTCTCCGCCGGCACGGATCACCCGCTCCAACTCTCCGGCAGACACGATGTCAAATCCGGCGCCAAGCCTTGCCAGCACGTTCAGTACGGCGATATTGCTGTTGGCCTTAACGGCGTAGCACACCAGATGCGGACGACCGGCAAGGGCGTCGTCATAGGCGCGGTAATGGCGCTCGAGGGTAGCGCGGGAATAGACATAGGCTGGTGTGCCAAAACGCCGGGCAATGTCCTCAACCGCCACGTTCTCAGCGAACAACTCACCGCTGCGATAATTGAAGTGATCCATGGATTTCCTGAGCCTGTTATCGGGGCAGCCCGCCGGGCCTAGTGGTCTTCAGCCTGTTCGTTGCTGTCGTATTCGCCGGGTTTCTGGCTGGGCGTTGCCTGCTCGGTAGCTGTATCGTCACTGGCCGGTGCCTGACGATACAGCGGCCCCTTTTGGCCACACCCAACCAGAAACCCGACCATTACCAGCAGGAATATGATTGTCTGTCCTGGCTTCATGGGTAGCTGCCCCCGTTGTCTGTATGAGCGCAGTATACCTGAGTGAGGCCGTGCCCGGCGAGATGCCACTGCTCACCAGTCTGGATGCTACAGATGCCGGTTCAGCAAATCTTCCAGCTCGGCGCGGTAGTAGAGATACTGGATGGTCTGGATATGCTGCTGGTACACCTGTGGATCCAGGTCATGGGGTAGGTGAACATCCGTCAGGTAGACCGGGTAGCGTTCGTCACTTTGGCGGAGGGAGTGAATATAGTGGGCCACCGCGGGTATCAGCTGATCTCCATACTCCTGGACGGTAAATTCCTGATCGCAGCAGAAAATGTCGAAACGCACCCGGGAATCGCCCTCCTGAATGCCGATGGCCTGCACATCCAGTCCCGGCAGAGGCACGTTGCTGTCGGCGTCTGGCCGCCTTTCCACACGCCACTGGCTATCGCGAAGCACCATCTCATAGCAGTGGACACCGGAAACATCGGTCACGGCGTCCAGTTGTCGCAACTGCCGGCGTTCAATCAAGTTCTCCAGGAATCGCAGCAAGGGCACCAGCAGGAAGCGACGGTTGGTGTAGCCTTGCTGCCAGCTGAATACCGACCCCAGTTCATCCACAACCCACACCGTCGCGGTCTCTCCGGTGACCCGGTAGAACACCTGGATATTATCCGGTTCGCTGGCATGGCACACGGCGCGCAATGACCTATCATCCAGCAAGGCGTATTGGTCAAATACCACCGGTACGTAGGATTCCTGGGGCTTGGACAGATACACCATCAGTGTTTCTTTGCTGTCCAGAGCCACAAATCCGGGCTCGGTGCCACTGAATTGAAGCAGGAAGAATCGCCGATCCATCTCGATGACATAGCGCAGCGGATGGGGGCCGACACCACCGGCGAAGAAATAACGAATCACGTCCTTGAACAGCTCACGTACCCGGCGGGCAATGGCGGCTCCGTGGCCCGTGCTGTGGCTATGAACCATGATGTCCGGCAACCGGTCCGGAGCGGTAGCCACCGACGCCAGCACGTTTTTAAGGCACTGAACCAGCGTGTCTCCGGCAGCATAGTGCTGCAAACTCACCTCGTGCCAGCTATTGAAGGTGACCTGATCAATAGTGCTCACCAGGTTTTCCCGTCCTCCGCTGAAACCCAGTGAGTCGTGACGGGCGCTAAGCTTGTGCAGCCCCCGCTCGGTCAGATAGGCCTGCGGGTCAACCCCCACATTGACAAACAGCAGGTTGCGCAGCGGGTGTATGCCCCGGGACAGGGACTCCCGATCGGCGGGCTCAACCGGAAATGGCAGGAACGCACCGAGCGCATCCAGCATTTCCCGCAGTTCCGCCACCGAGGCAACGCTGCTACCAGATCTCACATTCAATCGTGTGGACCGGGTCAGCAAGCCATTGCAATAGCTCCACACCAGCAGTTCAGCAAGGTTGCCCGAACGGCGGATGACCGGTTGCCAGAGCGCATCGGACGGGTCTTCAAGATCACGGTATAATAACCAGCCATCATGACCGGCCGACCCGCCCTGCTCCGACTGATGGTGGAACGCAAGATTTTCTTCCACCAGCGAGGGGGCAAGCCCCGGGTTGATCTGCTCAACCTTGCCCGCCTTACGCTGGAAGGCGGCATACAGCTTCCGTCCCAGCAGGTTCATGTCATTGCTGCTGATGGCCGCGCCGGTGTCGTGGTCCCGCGCCAGCCGAGACAGTAGCCGGTAGCTGTGGGTCAACTCGGCCACCACGACCCGACGAAGCGTGACCACGTCCTCTGCACGCCAACGGATACGGTTGTCCAGGTCTTTCAACTCCGTCGCCGACCAGCCCCAGGATTCCACCAGGGCCCGCAGAAGCGTGGCTCTCCAACCGGAGAGGGCCTGTGCCGAACGGGTCAGCGGCAGTCCTGCCTTGAGATAAAGACTCTGACGCACCAGGGCCAGGCGCTGAGGGGCATCTTCTTCGAGCAGCCACTGCTCCAGGCGTTCATACAGCAGTATGTAGGGGTCAAGCCGATCAGGGTTAGTTTCGCCGGAGTACACCGCCGATTTGAAGACCTGAGACAACAGTGGTTTCTCGTTGCTCTCGTTACTCCCATTAATCTCATTACTACGGGCATAGCATTCAATCAGCAGCAGCTTAAGGATCGACTTCCAGGGCATGTCGATGCCTTTGTACAACTGCCAGACTCCAGCTCCCAGAAATTCTTCCTGCGGTATTGAGGACACGGGGCCGAAATCAATGTATTCATCGCTCCGGATAAAACGGCAGTCAATCAGCTGTCGGGCGCACTCGTCATAGCGCTGCTCATCCTCCACGGGGACCAGCCACCACAATGGATAACGCCCCCCCAGGTGAATGCTCGTGCGGTAGAACTCATCCAGGAGCAGATAGTGCTGCGAACTGCCGCAGTTTTCTCCGGTCACTTCCGCCCGCTGCCTTCCGGCACGCCAGTCGGCGGCGGAAAACACAAACACATGGAGCTCAACCCCCAGGCTCTCGGCCCAGATTGACAGACTCTGCGCCTTACGCTCCAGGCATTGCACGCCCCGCTCCGAGAGATCCGGACGATGACACAGCCAGATGTCCAGATCACTGGCCACCGAATGGCCCAGGGTACCGGGACTGCCCATCAGGAAGAGGGCTTCCAGGTCTGGCTTTCTGCGCCCCTCGTCCTTGAGTGAAAAGGTTCTTGCCAGGCGCCGGGCAGCGTTCAGCGTGGATTCAGGGGGTCGATAGTGGCTCAGTCCGTAGGGGCAGTCGCTGTCGAGATAACCGGGCAGAGCCGGGTGATTAAGATGAAACACCAGTGGCAACACTTCCAGGACCGCCTGCTGCCGGTAGGTCAGGGCCGAATGGGCACGATCCCAGCGCTGCCCGTTGACAGCCATGAACCGGTCCCGCAGCCGGCGCAGCGTTTTTCGGTCTATACCCTCGTCAAAGTCCAGGGCAATAGGGGCGGTTTGGATGGTCAAGGCGACTCCGCGGGAGAGGTTCTTTCCGATACCATTATCAGTATGATGACCGAATCGTGGCAAAATCGGCAAAAAAATAAAAGCGGGATTACATTAGCACGCTCCCGCCACAACTTGGCTGAGGCTTTTCCGTCGTGAAAGAGTTCTTTATCCGTCGAGACCGTTCCGACGCCCCTCAGGGTGCCGAACGTCGAACCCTGATCCGCATCAACGACGACGGCGTGATCCTGTTCGCTGATCATCACGCCGAGGCAGTGCTGGGCTACGATGCCAGCGAACTGGAGGGGCGCAAGGTTCAGTGCATCCTGGCCGCACGCCAGGACGATCCCTTTGCGCCGGCCCACCGTCACCGCATTGAAAATGGTGAATCGATACTGATCACCTTCCGCCATAAAGAAGGCTTTTTCTTCACGGCGGGTCTCAGCCTGCGCATGGACATTCGCGATTCCGACCAGGCCGCCAGTGCGTTTATAAGCCAGCGGGACCATTCCCCCATCGACCACCGCCTGATCCGGCTGACCGAAACCTCCGCGGGCGTTGGCATCTGGGAACTGGACCTCCACAGCAATGAGCTGATCTGGACAGACGGCATGTATCACCTGCTGGAGTTAAGACCCGGCAGCGAAATCACACCCGAACAGGCACTTTTCTACTGCCAGTCCAGCCAGGGCAGGATACGCGCCCTGTTCCGTCGCTGTATCCGCACCGGGCAGCCCTTCTCCCTGACGCTGGATCTGATAACCGCGCGGCAGAACGTTCGTCAAGTAACGTTGACGGGCCGGGCCCTGAAAGCCGGCGAACGGATACAACGGCTGGGGGGAACCCTGGTTGACCGCACGCCTGAGCGTAATCATACCCTCGCCCGCCAGCAGGCGGAGCAGATGCTGGGCGCCACTATCAACGCCACCAACGACCTGGTGGTCGCCGTTGATCACCAGCTCAACCTGCTGCATTTCAACCGCGCCTTCAGTCGCCAGTTCGAGCTCACCTTCGGCTTTCGGCCGCAATCCGGGAGCAATCTGAGTGCAGCCTTGCAGGGTTTTCCCAATGAACGACGGCTTATCGAACGACTCTGGCACCGCGCTTTCGAGCGCGACAGCTTCGTGGTGGAAATGCCCATGGCGCAGCAGCACCGGGAGCTGCCGCTGTACGAAATCCACTATCAACGCCTGACCAATGATCAGGGCGACGTGATTGGCGCCGTTCATGTGGCCCGGGACATCAGCGACCGCCTGCAGAATTCCTCCAGCAGCAAATACCGCGTCCAGCATGATCCGGTGACCGGCCTGATGAACCGAAAAGCGTTCCTGGGCCGCCTGCAGCGAACACTGGAGCACAAGCCTCGGCGGGAGAGCAGTGACAGTCTGCTCTATCTCGACCTGGATGGGTTTGACCACTTCAATGAGATTGCTGGCAGCGGCACCTGCGACCGCTACCTGCGTGAACTGGCTGGCAATCTTGGGGTCAAGATCCGACAGCGGGATGCGCTGGCGCGACTGGCCGGCGACACCTTTGCCCTGCTGATCGAAAACTGCCCCGAAGCGCGCGCCCGCAAGATCGCTGACAGCATCCTCGAGCTGATCAGCAGCTTTGTGTTCCACTGGCAGGACAAGCAGTTGCAGACAACGGCCAGTGGCGGCCTGCTGTTTCTGGACGACGACGCACCCACCGATTCCGAACAACTGCTGACCCAGGCCGCTGACCTGTGCCACACCGCAAAAACCTCCGGCCGCAACCGCGTCCATGCCGCCCGAGCCATGTCCCTGTCACTGGACGAGGGCACTGCCAATGAGGTGCTGACACAGATCCAGCAGGCGCTCGACAGCGGCTACCTCAAGCTTGAATACCAATCAATGCGCCCCGTCGCCAGCGTTACCTGGGGCGACCACATCGAAATACTGACCCGGATTCCCGGTGAGACGCCGGACAGCCCTCCGCTGACCCCGGACGCTTTCCTGCCCGTTGCCGAACGGTTTGATCTGGCCAAACGTCTGGATCGCCAGGTGATCCTTCAGACCCTGGCCTGGCTCGAACAGCACCGTCTGCTGGAGCCGCGCCTCAAGTACTGCGGTTTCAACCTCTCTCTTGCCAGCGTACTGGATGACTCATTTGCGGACTTCATGGAAAGCGCACTAAAAAACGTTTCCTATGCCCCGGAATGCTTCTGCCTGGAAATCAGAGAAGCCCACGCCACCCAGTACCCGGACGACGTAGCGGTGCTGTGCGACAGTCTGCACCGCATTGGCTGCCGGGTAGCGCTGGATGGCGCGGGAGCGTCGGTGGAAAGTTATGGCCTGGCGGCAAAGCTGCCGGTGGACATCATCAAGCTGGACCACAAGATCATGCAGCACCTGAACGACGATCCGGTGCAGCAGGTGATGGTGGAAGCGCTTCATAAAATAGCGGAAGCCTCGGGCAAGGTGACGGTCGCCACCTTCATCGAGAACGATGACACCCTCCGAAAGGTACGTACCCTGGGCATTCATTACGGCCAGGGCTTCCGACTCTACCGGCCTCGCCCACTGGAGGAGCTGAAGCCGGTGGAGGTCACCCTGACCACGGGGAAAATCGGCGGCTAGCTAGAGTGCCTTGCGCGCGCGTGCCACTGCAGCGCGCACCTGCTTCGGCGCAGTACCGCCAAGGTGATCACGCGCCTGCACGGAGCCTTCCAGCGTCAGCACATCGAACACGTCTTCGCCGATGACGTCGGAGAAGCGGGTAAGCTCTTCCGTGGTCATCTCGGAGAGGTCGCGCCCTTCTGCCACGCCAAACGCAACGGCTTTGCCCACAATCTCATGGGCATCGCGGAAGGCGACACCCTTCTTGACCAGATAGTCCGCCAGATCAGTTGCGGTAGAAAACCCCCGCTTGGCCGCCACGCGCATGTTGTCGGCCCGGGCTTCAATGGCCGGGATCATATCCGCGTAGGCCTTGAGGCACCCCTTCACGGTGTCCACGGTATCGAACAGCGGTTCCTTGTCCTCCTGATTGTCTTTGTTGTAGGCCAGCGGCTGGCTCTTCATCAAAGTCAGCAAACTGATCAGATGGCCGTTCACCCGGCCGGTCTTGCCGCGCACCAGCTCTGGCACGTCCGGGTTCTTCTTCTGGGGCATGATGGACGACCCGGTGCAGAAACGGTCCGGCAGGTCGATGAAATCAAACTGGGCAGAGGTCCACAGCACCAGTTCTTCGCTGAAGCGCGACAGATGAGTCATCAACAGGGCAGCGAAGCTGCAGAATTCGATGGCGAAGTCCCGGTCACTCACGGAATCCAGGGAATTCTCACTGGCCCGGTCAAAGCCCAGCAGCTTCGCGGTAATGTCACGATCAATCGGATAGGTTGTGCCTGCCAGCGCCGCCGCGCCCAGAGGCATCACGTTCACGCGCTTGCGGCAGTCCTGCAGGCGCTCGGCATCCCGCACCAGCATTTCGTACCAAGCCAACAGGTGATGACCGAAGGTAACCGGCTGAGCGGTCTGCAGGTGGGTGAATCCCGGCATGATGGTCTCCGCCTCGCGCTCGGCCAGATCCAACAGGCCGGCTTGCAGGCGCCGGAGTTCCTCGGCAATGACGTCGATTTCGTCGCGCAGGTAAAGGCGGATATCCGTGGCCACCTGGTCGTTACGGCTGCGACCGGTGTGCAGCTTCTTGCCCGTAATACCAATCCGATCCGTCAGCCGTGCTTCAATGTTCATGTGCACGTCTTCCAGACTGACAGACCACTCGAAGGTGCCGGCCTCGATATCCGCCTTGACGGCTTTCAGACCTTCAATAATGGTGTCACGTTCTTCCTCGGTCAGCACACCCACTTCCGCCAGCATGGTGGCATGGGCAATGGAACCGGTAATATCGTGATGGTATAGGCGCTGGTCAAAGCCTACGGATGCGGTGAAACGCTCCACAAAGGCATCGGTGGGTTCGGTGAAACGACCGCCCCAGGGTTTCTCGGCGCTCTTGTTCTGATCCGTCATGGTCTATCTTTCCTGCTGACAGCCCGGCATCATTCTGCGGGAATGGGTAAATGGAATATCGCGGGATTATAGCATTCCGTGGCACTCAGTTGCCCTCCCCTAATCAGGAACAAGAATCAGGAACAGGTCCAATGGCCGCAAGACACAACAGGGAACGCCCAGCCCAGGCAGTCGCGGACAGCGACGCCGATTTCTATGTGCCGGACCTGTGCCGGGTCAGGGCCGTTTTCCTGCTGGTGGTCACCAGTGAATTGCTGGTGCTGGTACTGTCCATCGTTCAGGCTGAAAGCCACTGGATTGACTGGAACTACTTCGGCCTGCTGTCCCTGTTCGTGCAATGGACGGTGCTGACCAGCGCTGCGCTGATCTGTCTCATGCGGCGCTGGCTCTCACGGCTGACGGTTACTCGTGCCACAACGGTGATTGTCGCCATCGTGATGCTGGATGTGCTGGCTTTCAGCCTCTTCGCCGACAGCGTGCTCCACCCGCAACCCGGCCTGGAAGCCTGGCAGGGCGTTGCCAAGAAACTGCTGCTGGCACTGTTGATCACACTGATGGTGTTGCGGTACTTCTATATGCAGTTCCAGTGGCAACAACAACGGGAATCAGAAATGCAGGCCCGGCTGACAGCGCTGCAGGCACGAATCCATCCACACTTCCTGTTCAACAGTATGAACACCATTGCCAGCCTGATCGTCGTAAACCCGGAACGGGCTGAAGACGCCGTGCTGGATCTGTCCGAACTGTTCCGCGCCAGCCTGCGCACCGGTGACCGCCTGATTCCTCTGAGCGCCGAACTGGACCTGTGCAAACGCTACCTGGCCATTGAAAAGCTGCGTCTGGAAGACCGGCTGACACTGGAGTGGCATATCGAAGACGGACTGGAGCAACAGGCCATCCCCCCCCTGACCGTTCAGCCACTGGTCGAGAACGCCATTTATCACGGCATTCAGCCCCGTCCAAACGGAGGCACCGTAAAAATTGAGGCCTACCGCAAGGGATCCTCGGTCTACCTGATGGTGCAGAACCCGCGTCCGGACTCTGACCAGGGTAGCCACGAAGGCAACCGAATGGCACTGGCCAACATACAGTCCCGGCTGCACGCCCTGTTCGGTGAACCCGCCGTGCTGAAACACAGCCACCAGAATGATATATATACCGTCACTCTCCGATTGCCGTGGCAGAAAGCGAGTGGCAACGGAAAACCGGCAACAGGGAGCAAGTAGGCAAGCATGGGCGACAACAATCACCGCAGCGTACTGATTGCCGACGACGAACCTCTGGCCAGGGAGCGGATACGCCGACTGGTGGAGGCGTTGCCTGGCTACAATGTCTGTGACGAGGCTGGCGACGGCGAGGAAGCACTGGAAAAAACCGCGCGCCTGGCGCCGGACATACTGCTGCTCGATATCCGCATGCCGGGGACCGATGGCATGGAAGCCGCACGACGAATGACGGCACTGGAGGCACCTCCGGCCGTTATCTTCTGTACCGCTTATGATCATTACGCCATCCAGGCTTTCGATGTACACGCGGTGGCCTACCTGCTCAAACCGGTGCGCCGGGAAGCGCTGGCCGACGCCCTGAATCGGGCCGGTCGTGTCAACCGGGTGCAATTGCAGGCGCTGGCTGAAAAGCAATCGGGCACGGATGAACAGTTGGCCATCCGTACCCACCGCGGGACCGAACTGATCGATATCCGGGGCATCCTGTACTGCGAAGCCGACCAGAAATACGTCACCATTCATCATCTGCGCGGCGAGACCGTCACCGATTACACCCTGAAAGAGCTGGAAAGCACCTACTCGCAATACCTGCTCCGGATTCACCGACACACGCTGGTGGGCGTGCGCTATATCCGAGCGCTGTTAAAGCAACGGGATGGTCAGAATCTGATTGATCTGACAGACCAGCACGGGCAACTGCCCGTGAGTCGGAGACACGCCGCCGCTGTGAGGCAATGGCTGAAGGAGCATCGCCCCGGGTAGCCTGGATCCACAACATTCGGCTCCACAATTCGCCTCACAAAGAGTACCCTTGGCGTACCATTTTTCAGATCCGGCAACGAACACCATGTCAAAACGAACCCTTCGCATCGCAACCCGCAGCAGCGCACTGGCGTTGTGGCAGGCGGAATTTATCAAATCTGAACTGGAACGGCTCCACGACAACGTGACCGTGGAACTGGTCAAGATCAAAACCCAGGGCGACAAGATCCTGGACGTGCCACTGGCCAAGATTGGCGGCAAGGGGCTGTTCGTCAAGGAACTGGAAGAGGCCATGCTGGCGGGCAACGCTGACCTGGCTGTGCACTCCATGAAAGATGTGCCCATGGAGTTTCCGGAAGGGTTGGGGTTGGTAGCTATCTGTGAGCGGGAAGACCCCACCGATGCGTTCGTCAGCAATGACTACAACAACGTGGACGCCCTTCCCCACGGCGCCGTTGTCGGCACTGCCAGCCTGCGCCGGGAAGCCCAGTTGCGCGCCTATCGGCCCGACCTGGAAATCCGCACCTTGCGCGGCAACGTCAACACCCGTCTGGCAAAGCTGGATGCCGGCGACTATCAGGCGATCGTCCTGGCCAGCTCCGGGCTCAAACGCCTCGGCTTCCATGACCGTATCCGCTACTGCCTGCCAGACAGCATATCCCTGCCTGCCGTGGGCCAGGGTGCGCTCGGCATCGAATGCCGTCTCGATGATGCCGAACTGATCGCCATGCTGGAGCCCCTGGATCATCGCGACAGCTCGGACCGAGTGAAAGCGGAACGGGCCCTGAACCGGCGGCTGCAGGGCGGCTGCCAGGTCCCCATCGCGGCCTACGCGTTACTGGAAGACGATGACATGCTTTGGCTTCGCGGACTCGTGGGTGCCGTCGACGGCACTCAGGTGTTCCGCGTTGAAGGCCGCGCGCCCCGCAGCGAGGGCGAGCGTCTCGGACGCGAACTGGCGGAAGATCTACTCGCACTGGGTGCAGACAAGGTACTGGCTGACATCTATGGCCACACCCCAACCTGATTCACTACCCCTCAAGGGCCGGCGGATACTCATCTGCCGGCCACAACCGGAAGCCGACCGACTGGCCTCGCGCTTTTGCGATGCCGGCGCCGATGCGCGGGTCATGCCGCTTATCGCCCGCGAGCCGCTCCCGGAAGACCCCGCAACCCGCACGCTGATCCTCAACCTGGACGAGTTCGCCCACGTTATTGCCGTCAGCCCCTACGCCGCCGCCCTGTTGCTGGAATGGCTGGACGAGTGGTGGCCCCAGACACCCACCGGCATCCACTGGTACGGCGTTGGGGCCGGAACCGCCGCGGTGCTGGGCAATTACGGCCTGGAAACCCGGCAACCGGAAACCGGCCACACCAGCGAAGATTTGCTACAGTTGCCGGAGCTCGCCACACTAAATCACGAGAAGGTTCTGGTCGTGCGCGGGGAGGAAGGCCGGGAACTGATCCCGCAAACCCTGGAACGCAGAGGTGCGCGCGTCACCGTGCTGCCCCTTTATCGTCGCTTCTGTCCCGACTATGATAAAGCAACGCTGAACGCGATGTTGAACGACTTTTCCCCCGAGGCCATCGTCACACTGTCGGGAGAAACATTGAACAATCTCATCGCACTCAGTGACAATACCGGCCATAATCTTGAAAACACTTTGCTGGTTGTCCCCGTTGAGCGGATTGCCGAACAAGCACGTCTGGCCGGCCTCCGGCGAACGTGTATACCAGGAAGCCTTGCCGATAGCTCGATTGTGGCTGCAGTTGCCGGACAACTTGCCAGCCTGGACGGAGGCTCCGGAAACACCAAGTAAGGATGCCCGTGACAGAATCAAACGCACAACTGCCTGCCCCGATCGAAAAGCGTCAGCAAACACGGCAAAAACTGTGGCCCCTCTGGATCATTACGCTACTGGCGCTTGCCCTGGCCGTTGCCCTGGCCCTTTGGAGCTGGCAACAATGGAACAACTACCAGGCACTGCAACAGTCCATCACCGGCCTGGAAAGCGATACCGAGCAACTGGACCGGATGTACGGCCAGACCGGTAGTGAGCAGAGCCGTCGCCTGCAAGCGCTGGAAGACAAGCTATCCGAACAGCGTGAACTGATCGCGACCCAGCAACGGCAGATCGACCACAACGCCCGTGAACTGCTGGAGGCCGGCAACCGTACTCGTACCGACTGGCTGCTGGCGGAGGCGGAATATCTGCTGAGAGTGGCCAACCAGAGGCTCATGATCGAGAAGGACATTCGCGGAGCCTTGGCGGCACTGGAATCCGGTGATGAAGTTCTGGCGGAATCAGACGATATCGGCGTTTACCCGGTTCGCCAGCAACTGGCCAAGGAAATCCTGGCGCTCAAGGGCATTGTCGATGTCGACCGCACCGGGCTCTACCTGAAACTGGAAGCGGCCATCGACAGCATCCACCAACTGACAGACAGTGCACTGATTCATGATCGCGCCCCAGGGTTTGTCAGTAGCGGCGAGAACCCGGAAGCCGATGCTTCCGGGCAGGGACTCGTTGCCGAGGGATGGCACAAGGTCAAGCAAACCCTGTCTCAGGTGGTTGTGGTCCGCAGGCTCGATGAGCCGGTCAAACCCCTGCTGTCTCCGGAGCAAAGCGCCTATGCACGGCTCAATCTGCAGTTGATGCTGGAAGAAGCCGAGTTGGCCGTACTTCGCGGCCATCAACAGCTCTACTCACGCTCCCTGACCAAAGCCAGCAATGCCATCAATGACTGGTACGACAGCAGCAACACCCGCATCATCGCGCTCTCCCAGACCCTGGAGGAACTCTCCCAAAAGAACGTTGACCCGGAACTGCCAGACATCAGCCGCTCGCTGGAATTGCTCAAGGCGCGACTAGCCGGTCGACTGGACAACGGAGAGGCCGAAAAGAATGGCAGTAACGGTGAACAGGGAGACGCATCATGATCCGCATTTTGCTGATCATCCTGGTCGCCTTACTGCTGGGCACCGGGCTTGCGCTGGGGTTGCAGTACGACCTTGGCTACATCCGCATCAGCCTGGGCAACTATCTGATAGAAACCAATTTCTGGATTGGTCTGGCGTTGCTGGTACTGCTGGTGGCAGCCTCCGTGCTAACCATCAACCTGTTCCGTCGATTGCGCCATGGCACCGGCATGGTCGCCGGCTGGCTGGCCCGCAGCAATGAACGCCGGGCCCGGCGCCGAACCACTCAGGGGCTGCTGGCCCTGGCGGAGGGTAACTGGCCCCGTGCCCGCAAGCTGCTCACTTCTTCAGCAGAGCATGCGGACACGCCACTGATCAACTACCTGGCAGCGGCCCAGGCCTCGTTTGAATCCGGCGATCACGAGGCGGTTGACGAACTGCTGCGCAAGGCCTTTGAGAGCACCCCGGGCTCCGACATGGCAGTGGGTATCACCCAGGCCCAACTGCAACTGGCCGGCAATCGACTGGAGCAGGCCCTGGCAACCCTGGTGCGGCTGCGCAAGCAGGCGCCCCACCATCCGTTTGTACTCAAGTTGCTGAAAAACACCTACGTGCGCCTGGAAGACTGGCGCGAGCTGTCCCGCCTGTTGCCGGAAATCCGCAAACGCAACCTGATGGAGAGCGAAGAACAGGGCGACCTGGAACGCCTGGTTTGGCAAAACCTTCTGCAGCGTGCCGCTGAGGAATGCCGCCGCCACTCGGGTGAGCCTTCGGCGTCCCTTGAGCCTCTCACCAAACTTTGGGATGAGCTGCCAGGGTTTCTCCGCCGTGACGAGCACACCATTCGCGAGTATGCCCGGCTGCTTGCCGATCTGGGCGACGAAGCCCAGGCTGAAACCCTGCTGAGGAAAGTCCTGCGCAATCACTGGGGTGATGAGCTGGTCAATCTGTATGGTCGCGTAAAAGGCCTGAAGCCGGATGAGCAGTTGCTGGTGGCGGAGCAGTGGCTGAAGGATCGTCCCAACAATGCAGAGCTGCTGTTGGCACTCGGCCGTCTAAGCTTGCGCAACGAGCTCTGGGGCAAGGCGCGGGAGTATTTCGAAACGAGCCTTCGGCTACGCCGCAGCCGCGAAACCATGGCCGAGTTGAGCCGCCTGAATGCTCACATGGGAGAAGGTGAAAACAGTGTGAAGCTGTTGATGCAGGGATTGGTTAACGATAGTGGGTTGCCGGATTTGCCGATGCCCAAGGCCTGAGGGGCTGGCCCCGGGTCTCAACCTCTCGGGGCGTATTCCAGTACATCGGAGAAAAATGCTTCCTGCGGCAACCCCACCTCCAGTAACGCATCCATCAAGGTGTAGACCATCGTCGGCGAGCCGCTGGCGTGAACTTCCACGTTGCTCCAGTCCATGCCCGACGCCAGCACGGTTCGCACCAGCTGGTCGTGGTGGCCACTCCACTCGTTGTCTTCGTCATCTCCTACCACGGGCAGGAAGATAAAGGGCGGCCATTCTTCCTGCCACTGCTGGGCCAGGGATCGCAGGTACATATCCTCGTGGCGGCGAACGCCCCAGTAGAATTTCACAGGCTTGTCGTAAGACGTTTTCTGCAGGTAATCCACCAGGCTCTTCATTTGGGCAAACCCCGTTCCGGCGGCAACCAGCAACAGCGGTTTGTCGGGCGCGGACGCCAGGCAGGCGCGGCCGTGGGGTAATTCAACGGTCACCTCTCCGCCAGAGGTCAATGCATCAATCACTTTCTGTGCAGACACCCAATCCGGTGTCGCCTGGATGTGCAGCTCGATCAATTCTTCAGACGGACTGCTGGCGATGGAAAAATAGCAGGGGTCTGTATCCGGCAAATTCACGGACAGGTACTGGCCGGCGTGAAACGACAGTTCCCGGCGACGGGGCAGTTGCAGCTCCACACGGTAAACATCATGGCTGATGGAACGAACGTCCACCACCTTTGCCTGGAACTTGCGAGGCTGGTTGTCTCCGGCTGCCATAACGGCGTCTATCTCCAGTTCAAGGTCACTGAGCGCTAGGGTGCGACACATCATCAGTCGCCCGGTGACCGGAATTGTGTGTTGATTGCGGGTATTCAGGGCCTCGCCACTGACCAGGCGAGCCTCACAGAGCTCGCACACGCCATTGCGACAGGCCGCGGGAACCGCGATCCCCGCCCTGCCGGCTGCCGCAAGCAGCGTCTCGTCGGCGGCTGCGGTAAAGGACAATACTGCCGGCACGAGTTGAATACGACATTCACGGCTGGCCATATCAATCGGGGCGATCGGATGAAACTTCAATCCCCAGGCTGTCCCAGATGTCGTCCACACGCTTTTTTACATCGTCGGACATGGTGATGGGCGTGCCCCACTCCCGATCGGTTTCGCCCGGCCACTTGCTGGTGGCATCCATCCCCATTTTTGAGCCCAGCCCGGACACCGGCGAAGCGAAGTCCAGGTAGTCGATGGGAGTGCTCTCAACCAGCGTGGTATCCCTGGATGGGTCCATGCGGGTGGTCATGGCCCAGATCACGTCTTTCCAGTCCCGGGCGTTCACGTCGTCGTCGGTGACTATCACGAACTTGGTGTACATGAACTGCCGCAGGAATGACCATACTCCCATCATCACCCGTTTGGCATGGCCGGGGTACTGTTTCTTCATGGTCACCACTGCAAGACGGTAGGAGCACCCCTCAGGAGGCAGGTAAAAATCCACAATCTCGGGAAACTGCTTCTGCAGGATGGGAATGAAGACTTCGTTCAGTGCCACGCCCAGGATGGCGGGTTCGTCGGGCGGGCGGCCCGTGTAGGTACTGTGGTAAATCGGGTCCTTGCGGTGCGTCACCCGCTCCACGGTGAACACCGGGAATTCATCCACTTCGTTGTAATAACCGGTATGGTCCCCGAACGGGCCTTCCGGCGCTACGTCGTCCGGATAGATGAACCCTTCCAGCACAATCTCGGCACTGGCCGGCACCTGCAGATCGCTGAGGCCACACTGCACCAATTCGGTTCTTCCGCCGCGGAGCAGGCCAGCAAAGGCGTATTCCGATAACGAATCCGGCACCGGCGTCACCGCACCCAGGATGGTCGCCGGGTCCGCGCCCAACGCCACAGCCACGGGATAGGGCTTGCCTGGATTGGCCTTCTGAAACTCCTGAAAATCCAGGGCGCCGCCACGATGGCTCAGCCAGCGCATGATCAGCCGGTTACGGCCAATTACCTGTTGCCGGTAAATACCAAGATTCTGGCGTTCTTTATGGGGCCCACGGGTTATCACCAACGGCCAGGTCACCAAAGGCCCCGCGTCCCCGGGCCAGCAGTGCTGAACCGGTATCTGGTACAGATCCACCTGGTCCTTTTCGATCACCACATCCTGGCAGGGCGCCGAGCGAAGCACCTTGGGGCTCATACGCATCACCTGCCGGAACAGTGGCAGTTTCTCGATGGCGTCTTTGAAGCCCTTGGGCGGGTCGGGTTCTTTCAGGAAGGCGAGCAGCTTGCCGATGTCCCGCAGCGCGGTAACGCTGTCCTGCCCCATGCCCATGGCCACGCGTTTCGGCGTACCAAACAGGTTGGCCAGCACGGGCATGTCGTAGCCTTTGGGATTCTCGAACAACAACGCGGGGCCACCTGCCCGCAGCGTGCGGTCGCAGATCTCGGTCATTTCCAGGTGGGGGTCGACTTCCACTGAAATACGCTTCAGCTCTCCCAGCTTTTCAAGCTGGCCTATGAAGTCTCTCAGGTCGTTGTATTTCATCGGCTACTCCGGTTGATTCCGGCATTGTACGCGAATTCTTCGGTTTTGGTTCGGCCTGGGTATTGGCTTGGATTCCTGCGTGGGTGCGGGAACTGGATGGGGGATCAGTGCGCGTACCAACTCTGGACGGCGGAGTCGGGGTGAGCTGCCCCGGACACGCCGTGAACCCATCCCTGGGGGCTCGGCATCTGTCTCTTATAC
>CAJXOQ010000056.1 GCA_913057975.1 uncultured Marinobacter sp. | reverse complement strand
GAGATAGGAGTCCGTCTCGTGGGCTCGGAGATGTGTATAAGAGACAGGTAATACAGCATGGCCGCCAGCAACGTCGGATTCGGAGTGACCGGTGCGGTCGTGATAGGCGGCAACGGAGATTCCGATCTTGCCTATCATTGCCGCCACTTCGGTGCGGGACTCCCACAGGGGCTTTCCGGTTTCCGAGCCGATCTGGTGCGCAAGTTCTTCCTTGTGTTCCTCCAACAGCGTGCCAAATTTTTCCACCAGGGCCTGACGCTCACTGAACGGACGCTTCCGCCAGTGGACAAACGCTGAGCGGGCTTCGCGCACGGCGGCGTCCACGTCTTCGATGCTGGCGCTGACGCCATCCCAGACCGTCTCTCCGGTGACCGGCTGGAGGGATTCGAAAAAGTCGCCATGGCCTTCCAGCCAGAGTCCATCAATAAAGAGTTGACCTGTCAGGTTTGCCATTGTCATTACCTCCTTCCGGTATCTTTCAAAGGGGCCAGCCGCACGAGGTCTCCGGATTCAACTTCCAGCGCCTCGGCCACATCGGCCGGAATACTGACAGTATCGAGTCCTATGCACTCGGCCGGTATGGTGGTTACCCGAAAGTCCCGGAACGAGCGGTTGGATATCATTACCTGTTGCTCCGCCGGGACATCCGTCACCAGCGGCTTCTTACGGATCATAACGTGGCGGTTTATACCTTCGCGCACGGTACGAATACTGTGAATAAAAGCCTCAACCGCCGGGCCACCATCGAAGATGTCCACCATGCCGTTGAAGTTGAAGCCTTCCGCCTGCAGCATTTTCAGTGCCGGCGCGGTGTTTTCATGCACCCGACCAATAACGGCCCGTGCAGCGTCCGGCAACATCGGCAGGTAGATGGGGTATTTGGGCATCAGTTCGGCAATGAACGATTTATTGCCGAGGCCCGACAACATGTCCGCCTCACTAAACTCCATGTCAAAAAACTTGCTCCCAAGGGCATCCCACAACGGGCTCTGGCCGTTGCTGTCAGACACTCCCCGCATTTCGGCGAAGACTTTCTCGGAGAAATGCGAACGGAAGTCGTCCAGGAACATGAACCGGCAACGGGACAACAACAGGCCGGTGCCACCGCCGCGGTGCGAGCTCGAAAGCAGCAGCGAGCAGACCTCAGTGGTACCGGTCATATCATTGGACAGGTGCAGCGTCGGGGTGCGCACATGCACGTCCAGCTCGCGGGAAGCATTCACCGTCACACTCAGTCGGTAATTGTAGAACACTTCGTCCAGGCCCACTCGCGCCTGTATGCCACTGATGCCCACACACCGTTTGAGCTCGGTATCCTCGAGAGCAAACAGGTACAAGCCAGCCTCTGGCGCGCAGCGCTGGTTGAAGGTTTCCTGCGCATGCTGAATTTTCCTTGCCAGCAGTGCCCTGTCCGCCGGTAATGTCGTCAGCCCCTTTCCGGCGCCCTGAGCCATGGCGTACAGGGCGTCGAGGTCGTTCTCCTGCAAGGGTCGGATTACCAGCATTCCGGCCTCCTGTCTGTGCTTACCCTGTTCATAATGGTGTCACCCGTACCGTGTTTCCGGAGCTAAGGCCCAGGTATTCCCAGGTTTTCGGCGACACTTTCACTTGGTCCTGCAGGCTCTCGGCGAGTGGGGTCAGCGTGCTGCGAAAATCCCCGCCGTCACCACCGCAAATCAGGCAGGTTTCGCCATCGTCAGTCGGGGCGGCATGGAGGGTTTTCGGATGACTGGTCACAACAGATCTGAGCGCATCGGTGCGAGCTTCCAGAACCGGCCCGGCATCGAAAATATCGAGATAGCATCCCGCCCGGAACCCTTCGCGCTGGAGCAACTCATACGTCGCACGGGTTTGTGTATGGGGCTGCCCAAGCGCGTCCTGGGCGGCCTGACTCAGCAGCGTGACGTAGATCGGGTTGGGTGGCATCAGTTCTGCAATAAAAGTTTTGCTCAACAGCCCGGAATATTGGTCCGCGGTTTCAAAATCCATATTAAAGAAATGCCGCCCCAGACTGTCCCAGAACGGCACCTCGCCGTCTTGTGTCTGCACACCCTGGATTTCCACGACCACCTTATCCGTGAACAGCGAACGATGGCTGGCGATAAACAGCATCCTGGCGCGGGACAGCAGCTCGAAGGCGTCAGTACCACGCAGCTCCGGCCTGATCGCGAAGGAGCACAACAGCGTGTGGTCAGTCAGCGCATGGGACGGGTACAGAACCTCCACCCGGCGCGAAACGCCCAGCTCATGGGAGGCATGGATAAGTGCGTCCTGACGGTAATTGTAGAATGGCTGCCCATTACCCGCCCGAGCATCGATACCCGATACGCCCTGCACCTTACCTGCACGGGTGTCTTCCAGCACGAACAGGAACCGCTTGGGTTCGTCGGGTTTATTTGTGCCGGCAAAGGAGCGAGTGGATTGTTCAATCTTGGTGGACAGTGCGTCCTGTTTTTTGGGCAGGGTGGATGACATCCGAGGGCCCTGGCCCCCGGCAATGTCGAGTATGTCGTTCAGGTCACCCGGCTGAGCCGGACGTACCAACCACATAGGCGGCTCCCGTATTCATGCTTGTGGTTAATATCGTGGGTTAACGTCTGCTACTTACCACAAACCTTTTTCACACCAGCCTCAAACCGGGCCAGCGCTTCATCAATGTCAGGCTCTGGAATGATCAGTGACGGCGCAAGCCGCACGACATTCGGGCCGGCAATCAACACCATCACGCCTTCGTTCAGGCCGGCATTGAGAAATTCCTTCGCCTTGCCTTTCCATTCTTCCGTCAGTACACATCCGAGCAGCAAGCCAGAGCCACGAACCTCACTGAAGATGCCATAGCGCTCACCAATGTCCATCATCCGCTTCCGCAGGCGCTCCGAACGCGCCCCGACGCCCTTGAGGATGTCTGGCTGGCTCACCGTATCAATCACCCGTTGGGCAACAGCACAGGCCAGGGCGTTCCCGCCATAAGTGCTGCCATGGGTACCGATACCCAGGCTTTTCGCCACTTTTTCCGTGGTCAGCATCGCCGCCACCGGGAAGCCACCGCCCAGCCCCTTGGCCGTGGACAGGATATCCGGCGTTACGCCATACATCTGGTAGGCATAAAGGTGCCCGGTGCGGCCAACCCCGGACTGGACTTCGTCGAACACCAATAAGGCATCGTTTTCGTCACAGAGCTGGCGCAGGCCCTTGAGGAATTCCGGATCGCCGGGCATGACGCCACCTTCGCCCTGGATGGGTTCTACCACCACAGCACAGGTCTTGTCCTTGGAGATCAGCTTGCGGACGGATTCCAGATCGTTGAAATCGGCGTGATGAATGCCTCCTGGTGCGGGCTCAAAGCCCTCAAGATACTTGGGCTGACCACCGACGCTGACCGTAAACAGGGTGCGGCCATGGAACGAGCTCTTGAAGGAGATAATTTCATTCTTTTCCGGGCCGAAATGTTCCCAGGCGTAGCGCCGAGCCAGTTTGAACGCGGCCTCGTTGGCCTCGCCGCCGGAATTGGCAAAGAACACACGCTCGGCAAAGGTCAGATCACAGAGAGTCTTGGCCAACCGCAAAGCGGGCTCGTTGGTCATGACATTGGACAAGTGCCAGATTTTCTCGGCCTGCTCCATCAGCGCACCCACAAGGCCGGGATGATTATGACCGAGGCAGGTCACCGCAATGCCACCCGCCAGGTCGATGTATTCCTTACCTTCCTGGTCCCATACGTGGGAGCCTTCACCCTTGACGGGAATCACAGACCCGGGTGCGTAATTGGGGACCATTACCTCATCGAATAACTCACGGCTGACAGGTTCTCTGTTCATCGGTGTCTCTCAAACTAAAACGTGAAAAGGTACGTTCCATCATACGCCACTAAGGGCATCAGCACATCCGGCACACTCACCGTTCCTTCCCGATCAGTTTACTACTTACCAGATTCATGGCCACGCGGGAACACCAGTTGCCCTCTCGATGTCAGTGGCTTTAACCATCGCGGCTTCGCCGAACCTGCACTTAGTTTTGTGCCGTCGGTCGCTACCTCGGCCATAATCGAAGTGACGGGGCCGATGTTTGCGCGTTGGAAGGGCGATCTGCTTTTGGCTACTCTGCGAACCAACAGGCTTTACCGGCTGCGCCCCGTGGGGGGCCGGATCGTCTATTCCGAAGCGATGTTCCTGGGTGAACGGCTGCGCGATCTGGCGGAGTTGCCAGATGGGAGCATCGTTGCGTGGGTCGACCGCGGCGTGTTTCTGGAACTGCGCACTGGCGCCAAAATGTCAGCGTTTGGCCGGTACTGCGAAGGTTGTCATGCGCCGGCGTTTGGCGTCCCCGCAGGGCCGTCGCTGGTCGGTCTAATCGGTCGCGAAATTGCCACTGTGCCCGGCTTCAGTTATTCGCCAGCGCAGACGGCACTCGGCGGTGCCTGGGATGAGGCCAGGCTCGACGCTTTCCTCCGCGCCCCCAAGCAGTTGCATCCGGGAAATCGATGGTTCTGCCCCATTTGACGATGCAGTGCGCGCAGAGCTGATTAACTATTTTAAGGGGCGGTAGTTGTCAAAGAATATAAGACACGTAAGCCGCCTATTCTGAAAACGCCAGCCATCCTCAGATCGGACAATACTAGAAAACTCACTGCTCCCCCCTCTTCACAACCAACCAGGGGCCCTCTCTGTCACGGTGGCTAATCCGGATTAATCAGGGTTGCGGACAAGGAGGTCACGCTTGTTGGACCGGCGGTTAATCTGAAGCTCGCGTTATCTGAAGGCGTGAGGGCTGGAAGTTGTTTCCAGCGGTTTGATCTGTCCGAATATTCTCCTTTTACAGTTCCTTGCAAGGTCATATTTTCCATAGCAAAATCTATCTCGGCCTCGAAATTCGAGTTATTGACGACTACCACAGCCAGCTCGCTCTGCCTGTCAGAGCGAAATGCTATCACCTTGACGAGTTTATTGTCTGATACGGCATCAATCCGCAACGAACCTGGCGCAATCCAGCGGGCAAAGTGACCAATGGCAAACCCGATTCCACTTATATGGATTTCAGATGTTTTCCGGTCGATGAGCACGATATGACTGGATTCACTGAAAAAATCGATGCCTCTGCCTTTGAAATGCGCATCGTGGCTTTGCCTGTCCCACATGTCGTACATCGCAAAATAGGCTGATGCATTAGCATAAACCAGTTCATCATGAATATGGTTGGCGCGTGCCCGCAGGTTTTCCGCTGATCCAAAAGGATAATCGGCCCGGCCCGGCCCCTCGGAGGTCTCTGTCATCCACACCGGGATGTCATAACGGGCGGCGAGTTCATAAAGCCGCTGGCGAATCCGTATCTCATCGTGATCCGGCAGCCCTCTCCCTGATGCCTGCAAAATACGCCGGACACTGGAGTAAGCAGAATCATAGGGATAAGCGTGATAAGCCAACGCACCGATATAGGAGCGCGCGTCTTCATCGGCAAGGACGGACTCGATTGTATCGATGGATTTGGCAACGGTCTCTTCAGCGGGAACAATAAATCTCGTGCGTGCAAACCCTTCCGCACGCAACCATTCGCCAGCGGATTTGATAATATCGATTATTTCGTGCTTCGAGCCGCCACGCAGTTCCTGGTTACCGCTCAATGGTTCGTTAAACAGTGTAATAAAGCGGGGGGCGGCCCCGGCTATTTCCTGCCAATGCCCAACACCGGCGGCTACATATTCGGCGACTTCCTGAAGATAGCGACTGTAATCTCTTTCACGCAGCTCATCCATCCAGCGCAATTCCTGCCGCATGTCTATCTTCAGGCCAAGCGAATAATTGCTGAAACCATAGGCCCTTGCAGGACGTACAAGCAGATCGAGCATCGCGTTCGATGTTTCCCACTGAAAGCCATCCTTGTTGATTAGCATGGGGTCGTCGTTGTCGTTGGCCGGCTCCAGCCACAACTTCAGACTGCCAAGCGTCAGGCCCACGTCATGATAGACCGCCTTGATGGCCTGGTGTCTTAACGTTTCGCCCAGCATGTCGCGCAGCCCGTTTTCCGTCAGCATGATCCCGGCAAGGGTTGTCGCGCCAAATCCGGCTATTTCCTGGTATTCGATGGCGTTGTCTATGCGCACGGTGACAGGCATATCCATTTTCCCGGAACCGGTTTCCAAAGAAGCGGCGAAGCAGGCGCCGGAAATCAGGACGGATGTGATTGTTACCAGTCGAAGGAATCCTAAAAATTTAACGCGGACCGATTTTTCGGGACAGACATGACTTTCGTTTTTATTGTTCTGCCGTGTGAGCTTTATCAACATGTCAGTAAGCACCGGGTGAGCACAACAGAGACTTTTTCTGCTTCTGAAACACATGCCTGGATAGTATAATCTCGCTGGATTTCACTATAGAAACTCAGACATCAATGACAGGCAGACCAATGAATTTCAGGAGATGCGCAAGGCATTTGTTACTATTCACAGTGGCATTCATCCTGATTTATGCCTTTTGCCAACTCCTATCCGACAAACCACTTATGCAGGCGCTCTCGATTGGCACCGCTTACACAAGCCTTATTTATTTCGCTGTTACCCTGTCTATCGGGCCAGCGAACCTGATACGCTCCAGGCGCAATCCGCTGTCAAGCCTCCTGAGGCGGGATCTGGGCATCTGGTCCGGCATACTGGCCCTTGCGCACACCATCACCGGATTACAGGTCCATTTCAAGGGCAGGCTTATCCAGTATTTTATCTACCCGCCGGATGAATCGCACGTCCTTCCCTTCAGAACCGATCCGTTCGGGCTGACCAATTATATCGGGTTGATCAGTGCGCTGATAATGATCGCACTTCTTTGCCTGTCCAATAACCGCTCCATCCGCATCATTGGTGCGTCTTCATGGAAAAAATGGCAGCGGCTGACGTATTTCCTGGTGTTGGCCATACCAATTCACGGCCTGGTCTATCAGTTGCTTGAGAAACGGACCGGCGCTTACACCATGCTACTGCTCGCAATATCCTCGGTTATCGTTGCGGTTCAGATATCAGGTTTTCTACGTTTCCGACGCGCCAGGGGCTCTCGGCCCCTGACGGATTCAGAAACTGCCTGATGGCAGCTCGTTACGTATTCAATGCTTATCGTTTAACGGGTCCGGAACGCCACAATCAGGTTATAAATAAACGCCAGTACAAAGCCGGCAACAGCGCCACTCAATGCACCGTAGAATAAACCGACCACTGAGCCCGACCAGGTAACACTGTAACCAGGGAAGAAATTCGACAGCAGACCCAGGGTTGGTCCAACGTGTTCGGACCCACCCGTCGGACCAATAATCAATAGCCACGCAGTTGCCATGAACAGGACCAGGCCTCCGATAATCCCGAACGTGACCGCCATTACCGATGCGCGCAGACGGGCAATGGCCCGGCCGATAATTTTCCACTCGTCATCCGAAAAATGTTCTTTATTCATGAATCAGCACCTCTATCCTTGCCTGATAATTAGCCCAGCGATCCTTCAAGCACCCCAAGACGCCGAAGAAGCTTCCCAAGATGAATTGAAACCGTCACATTGATTGCCACGGCCGTAACAAAACCAACGACGAAACCGAAAATACCACCCCACAGCGAACCTATTAGGGAGCCAGCCCAAGTAACGTCGTATCCAGGAAAATAATTGCCCAGCAATGCGAGGGTCTCCCCAACATTTTCGCCTCCTTGCACAAGCAGAATCGCCGTCGCCAGGAAAACTGCAAACCCGATCATCACGCCAATGGCTCCGCCCAGAGCGACGGGATCATACTTTGCAAAGACGTCATTCAGAAGCTCAATGGGTGATGCATCCTGGACTCGCTGTGGTACCAGACGCTCACCGCTCGCACCGTGACTCTTCTTGGCTCCCGCCTCTTCGTGATATTCCTCTTCCACATTTACATCCCAAACATCGTGGTTAGCGCCAAGAATATTCTCTGCCGCGTACATGGCAGTCACCATCGAGTGATCCTGGTTGTTATAACGATGCTGGCCATTGCGACCAATCAGGTGGAGATTCGGAATCTGGTCTACGTAGTCACGAATGCTATCGATATTTTCTTTATAACCGTGGTCATAGACGGGATAAGCCTTTGGCACGCGTATGACCACACCGTCGATGACCTTGTCGGCGTCGATCAAACCCAGCCTGGCAGTTTCCTTTTTGCCAAGTTCAATGAGTTCTTCGTCGCTGGCGGTCCATAGTTCATCGCCTTCCTGAACAAAGTATTCAAGGCCAATACAACTGGTTGATTTGTCTGGAATCATATAGGGACTCCAGTTGCCAAAATTCTGTATACGGCCAACTTTCACATCCGGGGAGTGGATATAAATCCAGTTATCAGGGAATAGCTCCGTCGATTCAACGACCAGCCCCACCGTCAAAAAATCGCGGTATCTGAGTCGATTGGCCGCCTCCAGGGATTCTGCGGGCGGCGGCGGGTCCATCGCATTCAGCAGTTCCCTCACCGGCATGGTGGAGATGACATGATCAGCATCAAAACGCTCTTCTTCGCCGTTGACGTCAACAACCGTAATGCCAGTGACCCGCTCTCCATCACGATGTATCGTTTTCACCCAATGCTCCAGGTGCACCGGATGCCCCCTTGCTTCCAGCATGTCGGTGACCCGTTCCCACATCTGGCCAGGTCCAAGCCTGGGATAATAGAATTCTTCGATCAGTGTCGTGATCTGATTTTTGCCGGTCAAAAGCTTGGGGGCGAGCATCGAAAGAGCCGCTTTGCCCAGATTCAGATTCTTGATTCGTTGCGCCGCCCAATCTGCCCCAATTTCAGTGCACTTCATGCCCCATACCTTTTCGGTGTAGGTCTTGAAGAACATCTCGAACAGGCGCCTGCCAAAGCGGTTGGTGACCCACTGCTCGAGGTTCTTCTCTTCACGGGAAGGGAACGCCTGGGCTTTAAGGTAACTGAGGCCAACCAGGACGGACTCAAAGAAACCCACGTTAAGCAGTGCGTTCATTGGCTTTAACGGGTAATCGAAAAACTTGCCCTGGTAATAGATCCGGGACAAGCGTGGTCGAACCAGAAATTCTTCAGAAAGAATATCCATCCACCAGTTATGAACCCTGTCTACCTTAGTAAAAAAACGGTGGCCCCCAATGTCGAAGCGATAGCCCTTGTAATCAACCGTCCGTGATATCCCGCCGACCTGCCGGTCCATCTCGAAGACAATTGGCTCGACTCCTGCCCTGGATAACTCCAGAGCGGCGGTAAGGCCCGCAGGCCCACCACCGACGATCACACAACGAACTTTGCTACCTGTTGAGCTCATTTTTTAATCTTCCCGGATTATATTGCTTCTCTGCACTACTGTGGTGGTTACGTCAGGGCTTAACCGCTGAAATGATGGCCGCCCCTGACTGGTAAACCAGCCTCCCCTTCCTTGCCAAAACAGCTTCACAAGTCGATATAAATTCTTTTTTCAATGCATCTATCGCTGGCTCCTCCGCCTGCCCTATTCGTTTACGGGCAAGGCTGGAAAAAGTCATTTGTAACTCCCAAAACGCCTCGGGTGAGTGGAAAGCGGAGTATTGTCCTCGCCAGCTGCTGTTGATATCGGTAAACCCTGCATCCCTCAGCAGGTCTCTGACGGAGCCGGTAAATCCGTGGCGATGCCCGGTCCATTTCGCCGTCTCGCTATTTGCGTTCTCAGGAATATGTTTGTTGACCAACTCATCCAGGAATTCGCAAGCAGCCAGCTCCCGCCCTGTAAGTCGCCTGATAGCGCTTCCGATTTTTCGGACCACGGCAGCCATGCCATCTTTGGACAACAACTCAGGGCGGCTGCCAACCGCGATTACCGCTTTGCCTCCAGGTTTGAGGACACGGTGCATCTCGGCAACCGCCTTTTCGGGGTTGGGAAAGTGACGCAGAGCGTATAGGGAAAGAACACTGTCGAACGAGTTGGCATCAAACTCAAGCGCCTCGGCATCGATTTTCAGGAATTCCGCCTTTGCGGCCAGCCCCTCTTTTTCCGCCTTTCCTGTCGCCGTGGCAAGCATGCCGTCGGAAAGATCAATACCAACAACCTCACCCTCGTCACCAAGTTTGCGAGCAACTTCCAGCGCTACGACCCCAGTACCAGTGCCAATATCCAGCACTCGCTGGTTGGCCTTTACGCCGGCCATAGACATCATAGGGACAGGTAAATGACGAGTGACCTGCTCCGTATATTTGTCAAACAGGTCTACCACTTCGTTATAGCTGTCGGCGTCGTCAAGTTTGAACAGATTGTCGTGCGACCGGGTTACGGCCTGGTAGGAGTCGGTCATCGCAGGTCATCCATGTCGAGGTATTAACTATTGGGGCCGAAACCACCATGCAGCCTGCGCACGCGCGCCAGCCGTGGGAGAACCCCCCACCTACCGCTTTATCGTACGTATTCCTACTTAGAAATACATGCTATTTTGATGAAATCGGCCTCACGATGCAATGGAGCCCAATTGACATACCGCAAAGCTCCAGAAATCCCCCACCCGTTTCGAAAACGCGCCTGCTCAGATGAAATCACCTTACTCAAGCTGCTATGCATCGGTATACTGCCAAGGCCTGGCCACTTGACTCACCCGATCCAGAACCGGATTCTGGAAAAGGTCTGCACGAGCCTATGATGGCGAGCCGACTGGTTTTCCGTCGATTTCACCAACCTTGATATAGGCCGGTTCCGAATGTCCAGGGTCCTCATCTCCGTGGGAGTCATACAGGTTTTTATTATTCTGACGGGGATGATCCGGGCTAAAATCCTGTCCATCGCTCTCGGCCCGGCAGGTTTCGGGATTATTGCGACAGTCGACCAGGTCGTGCTTACCGTCGTGCAGGTAGCCGGATTCAGCATTCCCTTCTTTTCCATGAAATTCATGTCAAGGGCGCATAGCGAGGGAAACCGGCGTTTCCAGACTGTGTTTTCCAGTTTTCTTCGGGGGCTATTCCTGCTCTCCATAATGGTCACCATTCTGGTTATCGGCATCACCTGGTGGCATCCGGCCCTTCTTGGTGTTGAACTTGTTCCCTACAAGCTGTTCATTCTTCTCGCACTGCTGAATGTTCCCGCGATGATGCTGGGAATCTTTTTTGTTCACACACTCGCCGCTGCCCAGATGACATCGGCAAGTGCAACCCTGAATCTTGTGGTCACGTTCTGTCTAGCATTTGCCGCTAGCAGCGCCGCCTGGCTTTTCGGTATGGATGGCATCTATATAACCGTGGCCATTACCGGCGTTCTGACCACAATCGGATCTATTTTCTATATCAGGAAGAAGCTGTCGTTACGTGTTACTGATGCTTCCGCGGGCATCCTCAAGGAGTTGCGACGAAGTCCTGAAATCATTTCCTTTTCCCTGTACGGTCATATGGCTCTGTCGGCCTACTCGATCACGATGCTGATAGCACGTTATGAGGTTTTTTCGACCATGGGCGAGGCACAGGCCGGATTGCTGCAGGCCCTGTTCGCCATTGCACTTGCCCTGGGCGCGATATCGGGCCCGCTGAACTACCTCTACCTGACCCCCATTCTGAACCGGAACATTCCGAACGAAGATAAATTCGAGAAGGCTCACGAATTCCAGAGCCTGATGATCATCATCGTTTTCACGCTTTCCATTCCCTTTTTACTATTCCCCAATCTGGCCCTGACCTTACTCTATTCATCCGAGTTCAGGCCGGCATCCGCCCATCTCTATCTGTTTGTTTTCTGGCAGAGCGTGTATTTAATTGTCAACGTTTACACGCAGCTTCTGATTGGACTCGATGACGTAAGGTTCATCTCTGTTAGCTCATTGATTTCCTATATTGTCGCCATTGTACTTGCACCTTACCTGGTTGGGAGATTCGGGCTTCCCGGAGCCGCCTTCGCGTTATCCTTAAGCGTGTTTTTAAACGGTTTGGTCATCCCGTTCAGACTGGCCACCAAATTCCGGACAAGCATTCCCTCAGGCCTGTGGATAAGGACCATCATCTGCCTTGGCGGTATCGTTGTAACAGGCCAGATATTCTCGCAACTTGAAGAGTTCTCGGTTACGGGGCTTCTGGCAAGAGTGTTCTATATCGCATTACTGACTCCCCTGCTATGGAAATTGCTGCCGGATGAACAAAAGCGGATGATTGCCGACACGATCGGCCGGTTCAGGGCATGAGGATTGCTATTCCCTTTTCCGGGCGATGGTTCCTGTAGCGATTTATAGACCTGTCGTTTTAGGCTATACTTTTTAACCATGATTCGACGAGATAGGGAATATCCGGCATGTCTGATACAGCCACGATGATCTGGCGCTGCCCCACTTGCCACGGCTCGCTGGGCGTAATTGACACGAACCTGCGTTGCGAGTCCTGCCAGGCGCACTACCCTGTCATTGACGGCATTCCCGATCTGCGCGTGGCGCTGGATTGCTGGATAGATCTGGACGAGGATCGCAAGAGAGCCCGGGAGGCGGCTGACCGGGTCGAACGTGACGGGCTCGAGGCCACCATCCACCATATTTTTCGCTCCAGCCGCGGCATGAATGAACAAAAAGCCGGTTACCGTACTCACCAGGTACTCGCCGGTGTTGGAAAATGTCAATCCCAATGCTCGGACTGGTTACGACCCGCCCTTGAAGCCGATGGCGTCATCCTGGAAATCGGATGTGGCCCCGGTCAAATGATGGCTGCGGCAGCCAGCCTGGGGCATGAAATAACAGGAATTGATGTTTCCATGGAATGGCTGGTGATCGCCCGGCATCTGGTTGAGCACTATGGCGGCAGCCCCAAGCTGGCGGCCGGTTTTGCAGAACGATTGCCGCTGGCCGACAATTCGGTCGCAGCCATTGTTTCGCTGGATGTCATCGAACATGTTGGTGATCAGGATGCGTATGTGAGCGATCTCAGGCGCGTGCTGAAGCCGGGTGGATTTTTCGCGCTGTCGACACCGAATCGTTTCAGCCTCTCGCCAGAGCCGCATGTGAATGTCTGGGGGGTTGGCTATTTGCCCCGGCCGCTACAGGCCCGTTACGTGAAACTTGTCAGGAACCAGCCCTATACATTTACCCGTCTGCTGAGTGTCTGGGAAACGAAAAGGCTGTTCTCCGGAGCAAGGGGGTTCGACGCCAGAGTCGTGTTTCCGGCTATTCCGGAGCATGAGATTTCGGGCTTCACAACACCCAGAAAAAAATTGGCGCTTATCTACAATTGGTTGGTTGGGATACCACTGACGAAACTGTTCCTGCCGTTTTTCGGAGCCTATTACCGCGTATGGGGCAACATCAAAAATTGAAAGACATCCTGACCGCGAGCCAATCAAGGACGACACAGGAATGACACCACGACTGCGACAGCATTGCTCACATCCATTTCTTGCGAATCGCCCATGGCAGCCTGCCATCGCGCAACGGATAGACCATGCCGCAGCTGTTCCGCTGGCCATTATGGTCTTGTCGGTTTTTTACCTTGTCACGTTGGTAAAAGGGCAGAACTGGAGCGGCGATTTCGGCCTCTATATTCTTCACGCCCAAAACCTGGTGGAGGGCAGGCATTATCTCGATACCGGTTACCTGTTGAACCCGGTTTCAAAATTCGTCGGCCCCTACGGTTACCCCCCTGTTTTCCCGTTACTGCTTGCTGCGGTGTATGCCTTGTACGGCCTCGATCTGGAGGCGCTGAAATGGGTTGGCGTTCTCTCCTTCGGCTTGTCGTTATGGCTGGCAGCCAGGGTATTTGAGCGCCGCCTTGAGCGACGCTTTGTTTTTTTCCTTGTGCTTATTGTCGGCCTCACTCCCTCCATCTGGGATTTCACCAACCTTATCCGCGCCGATTTCACCTTCATGGTGTTCTGTTATCTCTCGCTTTTGTTGATGCTGCTTTTCCTCGCCGGCGACCAGGACAGGCCTCGGACTGCCGGCAGACAAATAACGGCAGGCGTCCTGATTGGTCTCTCCATGTACCTGGCATTCGGCGCCCGTGAAATCGGTGTTGTCCTGCCGCTGACACTGCTGACGTACGACATTTTGTGCAGGCGCCGGATCTCGCTGTTGAGCATCGTCGCCCTGGGGATTTTCGCAATATTTGCCTGGTTGCAGAGCCTCTGGTTTTCAGCCTCCTTTGTCCCCGGGCATTTTGACGAGAACCTGAAACACCTGACTGACAGGCACTCCTCGCCCGCTGGGCTGAATCACCTGAGCTTTGTGGATCTCGATCCACGCAATATCCTGGACCGGATTATCGGTTATCGGTGGGCATTACAGGGGTTCTGGCCACCCTCCTCCAGCGCCTTCATCAACACATTGAATGAGCTGCTGTTCAACCTGTTCAGCCTGCTCGCTATTGGTGGCTATAGTCTGGCGCTGCTCCGCAGAATAACAGTCGTGGAAGTCTTTCTTGCCGGGTATATCGCGGTACTGTTACTTTTCGGCGGCGCCCCGACCATACGCTACCTGATCCCCATATTCCCTTTTTTTCTGTATTACGGATTTCTTTTTTGCCAGGAGACGATTTTTCCTCGTTTGCCGAGGCTGAAATACCTTGTGGCCGGAGGGTATTTCCTGCTTCTGGCGACTATCAGTTTACCGGTCATGGCCGCCATGGAGCATCCACAGCTGAAGCTGGGTATTACCCATCCGGATGCGGAAGCTATGTTCCGGTTTATCAGGGAAGATACCCGGCAGGACGATACCATTGTTTTCATCAAGCCCAGGATTATGGCATTGATGACCGGCCGTGACAGCGCGACATGGCCATCGAAGAGATACAGCGGCCCTGAGTCTATGAACCTTTTCTTCGAAGGCGTGGAAGCTGACTATTACGTTGACATGAATCTCGCTGAGTGGATGCTCCCACTTACCCAGTCAGAGCGCCCGAGTAACTGTTTCAGACCGGTTTTCAGGAACGACTATTTTGTTGTTTACCGTTACGGCAAACGATTCTGCCCGGAGCTGCAATGACTCATCTGCCTGGCATACCTACCGGCCCTGAGGGCAGCGAAGCCAGCCGGGCCCAACCGTCCAGCGTTCACCAGATGCGGGGATAATTGTGCGACTCTGTATGGTGACCACCTTCTACCCGCCCTACAACTTTGGCGGGGACGGCATATTTGTCCGGGAACTGGCGCTCTCGCTGGCCAGGCTCGGGCACTACGTGCGCGTTATCCATTGCGAGGATGCGTACCGGCTCGGCGCGAACCCAGGCGACCCGGGGCTCCCCCGGCGATACGACGATCAGGGCGTAGACGTATGCCGGCTGAAAAGCTCCATGGGCCCACTCTCTCCATTGCTGACCCAGCAACTCGGGCACCCTGCCCTGAAAACCGGCGCCCTTGCGGGACTGCTCAAGGACGATTTCGATGTTATCAATTATCACAATATTTCGCTGATTGGCGGGCCTGCCATACTCTCGCTGGGTAAGGCCCCGGTAAAGCTCTACACCCTGCATGAACACTGGCTGGTGTGCGCTACCCATATATTCTGGAAAAATGGCGTCAGGCGCTGTGACTCCCGTCAATGCCTGCAATGCTGCTTACGCTCTGGCATACCACCTCAGATCTGGCGATACACAGGCCTGACGAAACGCCATCTCGAAAAGATTGACTGTCTGATTGCACCCAGTCAATTCACTGCGGAGCAGCACCGGCAACTCTATCCCTGCGTACCGATTCGCATTATCCCGCTGTACTCACGCCTGGAACCATCAGAGGAAATGATTGGCGCATGGAGCAGTCAGGAGCCTCCCCGCTTTGTCTACAGCGGCCGCATCACCGCATCCAAGGGCGTGGAATCCTTGCTTGAAACCTTCACGGCACTGGAGGATTACCAGCTGACACTTGCCGGTGAAGGTGATGCCCTGCCGCGCTTAAAGGCGCGTTTCGCCCGGTATCCAAATATCCATTTTGCCGGCAGGCTTGATGAAACGTCCCTGGTCCGGCTCTACAGCGATGCCACGGCACTGCTGTTTCCGTCGCTTGCGCCCGAAACATTCGGCCTGACGGCAGTCGAAGCCATGGCCTGTGGCACGCCGGCGATTGTCAGGGATGCCGGTGGCTGCGCGGAAATCATCGAAACAACCAGAGCCGGTTTTGTTTACCGGCAGGACAGTGAGCTTCCTGCCTTGCTGCACCGGATCGTCCGCGAGCCCGGTTTGCGTCAGCGGTTGTCAGAACTGGCCCGGAACGGAAGCCGGAAACTCTACACCCGTCAACGGTATCTGGATGATTATCTGGCCGTGATTGACGAACTGCGGAGCAGCCGCCGAACAACTGGCGAGCAACGTGCCAGCACACTTCAGGGTCATGACCGATGAAAGACCAGCCAGGTGCTTCCGAACCACTGCTGCTGATTGCCATCGCTTCCAGCAATACACAGGGCGATCATGCCGGCCTTCTTGAAAGCCTGACGAGCGCCGGATTGCTGAACCAGCCCGACATCAAGGTATGTATTGTACTGGCCGGCGAGCAGGCCATGGATAGCCCGGACGACAACCAGTCGCTGTTCAGAGTTTCCAGCAGTACGCCTTTCTTTGAACAGTATGCGACTCTCATCCAACAAACAGAAAGCCGCTATATCGCTCTTTTGGATGCCTCCTGCCCGCCCACGGAAGGGTGGCTTCGTGCGGCGCGCCAGATGATGCGGGACCAGACACCGGTGTTTTATGGCCCGGTCAACAACGGCTGGCTTGGCAATGATTCCCGCACTATCGGTTATCTGATCGAATACGCCCAATTCCGGGAGCCTCTCGACCCGGCGTTGCCGGAATACCCGGGCAACAATATCGCGTTCCGGCGTGAGTTGCTCCGAGAGGCCCCCCTCGTGGGCCCGGGTTTTCAGAAAACCTTTTTCCTGCGCCAGGTGCGGGATAAGCTGGGCATCACACCCACAGCATGCAACGACATGGCCGTAATCTATCGAAAGCAGCATTCATGGAGTTATTACCTGCGCAGGCGCTACCATCACGGTCGCCTCTATGGCGCAAGTCATGCCCAAATACTGGGTTATCGCCGCCTCCTCTACGCAGCTGGAGTCGTCATACTCCCCCTGCTCCGATATAGTCGTATACTGCGAGCGTCAAGTCGGGCGCCAGCGCTGTCAGGGAATGTGATGCGGTTTTCCGTTCCCATTCTAGCCTCCGAGTGTGCCTGGTCCCTGGGAGAGTGTGCCGGTTATATCGCGGGCGCCCCGGACGACAGGGTATTTCTGGATTAGAGATAACAGGGAGAGGTTTTACATTGAATCCTATGCAAAACGAACAGCACAGGAACCTTACCTATTCCGTCGTCATCGGTCGGGTCAGCACGGAAGATGACGAACGAATACTGGAAACGCTTGAGTCCCTTTACAGCCAGGATGAAGTTCCATCGCTGGAGGTGCTGCTTGCTGATCGAATCAGCGATCACGTTTCACAGCGGATTCGCAGCGGGTATCCGGACGCGACGATCATCGAGTGCCCACCGGCAACGGATCTTCCCACCATGCGCACGCTGGCGACGAAGCAGGCAACGGGAGATTTCGTGCTAGTGACCGAAGATCACTGCGTACCGCCCCGGGACTGGTTAAAACAGTTTGCCCGGGCATTTGCCGAGCACCCCGAGGCTTCCGCCATTGGCGGCAGTGTGGTTAATGGCTTAACCGATACCGCCCTCGACTGGGCAACCTTCCTGTGTGAATACGCGCCCATGTCTCCCCCGATCAAGAGTGGGCCCACCCCAAATCTTGCCGGCATGAATGTCGCCTACCGGCGCGGGATTTTCGAGGAGGTGGACGAGCAGATACTGACATCGGGATTCTGGGAAACCACCCTGCACCCCTTGTTGCACAAACGCGGGCATATTCTTGTTGCCGACGACAGGGTGCGGATTTTTCACTGCAAGAAATTCAGTCTCCGCCTGTTCCTGAGGCAGCGGTTTGTCTATTCAAGGTACTATGCGGGGATACGCTTCGCCTCCGGGCAGAAAGCGAAGCGACTGACCTACGCCCTGGCATCGGTCGCCCTGCCGCCGCTGTTAACCTTCCGGTTTTTTCAGAACGCGCGCCATAAAGTCAGCGTGCGTGCTCACCTGGCCAGGGCCGCGCCCTATTTAATGCTGTTTTATCTTGTCTGGGGTGTCGGGGAGGCCTGGGGCTACCTGTTTGGGCCACGAGATGCCCTGCAAGAGATCGAATAGCGGCACGGGATTCGGGCAATAATTTCGTGCCGCGATGCATTACAGATCGGGGTTCTCGGCCAAAAGCTCTTCGAAATAGGCTATCGTTTTTGTCAGCCCTTCTTTTAATTCAATCGTTGGTTGCCAATCCAGTTCGGTTCTGGCCTTGGTGATATCCGGACAGCGTTGCCTGGGGTCGTCCTGAGGCAGCGGCAGGTAGTTGATGCGCGACCCTGAGCCGGTAAGATCAATGACATGTTCCGCCAACTGCTTGATCGTAAACTCATTCGGATTGCCCAGGTTGGTCGGGCCAATGATGTCATCCGGCGTTCGCATCATCCTGACAAAGCCATCAATCAAATCATCGCAGTAGCAGAATGATCGCGTCTGACTGCCGTCACCGTAGATGGTGATCGGGTTGTTCTTCAGAGCCTGCATAATAAAATTCGAAACAACGCGCCCGTCGTGGGGGTGCATACGGGGTCCGTAAGTATTGAAGATACGAACGATCTTAATGCTCAGCCGATGCTCTTTCCTATAATCCATGAATAGCGTTTCAGCGCAGCGTTTTCCTTCGTCATAGCACGAACGCGGACCTATTGGGTTAACGTTACCCCAATAGTCTTCCGTTTGCGGATGAACCGTGGGATCACCATAGACTTCGCTTGTGGACGCCTGCAATATTCTGGCGCCAATGCGCTTGGCCAGGCCAAGCATATTGGTGCTGCCGTTGACATTAACCTTAGTGGTCTGGGTTGGGTCCCGTTGGTAATGAACCGGGCTGGCGGGGCAAGCCAGGTTATAGATTTCATCGGCCTCCAGGTAGAGCGGAAAGCAGATGTCATGGCGGACAACCTCAAAATAGGGGTTATCCAGCAAATGGATAATATTGCGCTTTTGCCCGGTGAAGAAGTTGTCAACACAGATAACTTCATGGCCTTCAGCCAGAAGGCGCTCACAAAGATGGCTACCGAGAAACCCTGCTCCACCCGTTACAATGACCCTGTTTTTCATGCTACCCGCCCACTTGTTTGAATCTTGTTGCGCACCTTGATTCCGTTGTCGAGCCCAACTCGCTTCTAGCCCGGCCGGTCCAAAACTACAGAATTACGGTCCCTGTCGCTCTCATACACGGCATTCGGTATTACGACGCTTTGATGGCCATCTTCCGCAGTCGCGATAGCGCCTGCTGGCCCACCATTCGCCAGGCTGACAAAATCCTGAAACTCCTCGACAAAGGTCTGCACAACGGTCGATTGCCAGCCCCTGAATTTTTCCCGGAAAATGGCGGGGATATAGAGGTTTCTCTTCTTATGGGCCTGCCCCCCTGGTTTGTCCATCGTAATGATGGTCGAACTCATCGGGGCGTAATAAGCGCGAGCCATGCCGAGATCGCCGTAGGCTTCAACGTAGAAGTGATAGCCTTTCCATTCAGTCCAGCTACTGTGGAGACTTCCCATGATGCCGGACTGAGTGCGAAGGTGGACAAAGGCGTTATCTTCGGTGCGATCAAGTTGCCAGGTTTTGGTGCTGATCATGCCCGACACATCCCTTACCCTGTCGTCCATCAGGTAACAGATCAGGTCCAGGGTATGGATGCCATTATCCATGAGTGTGCCACCACCCATCTTATCCTTGTCGTACATCCATTCCGCGTTGAATTCGGATAGACCGGTATGCCCGGCGTAACCTTTGACATAACGCAACGTGCCTAAAACCCCGCTTTGGATGGCAGCTTTCACTTCCTTGATGGCCGCAAAATAGCGATGGTTAAAACCGACAGTCAACAGTTTTTCGCAGCGTTTGGCTGTTTCAACCATCTGCTCGCATTCCGCAAGCGAGCTGGCCATCGGTTTTTCCACGATTACGTGTTTTCCGTTTTCCAGTGCGGTCAGCGCAAGGTCTTTGTGAAAGTGGGTAGGTGTAGAAATGATGACCGCATCGCAAGCATCTGACTTCATCAGTTGCTCTACGTCTTTGAACACACTGACATGAGCGGGCAGCTTTGCCAGCGCGGCCGGATCGAGGTCGAATGCGGCTGTCAGTTCGCATTCAGTCGACACCTCAAGTGCTTGCCTGCGCACCTCTCCAATACCGCCAAGCCCTACAAGTCCAAAGCGCATCATGTCTGATCAACTCCCTTTGATTCCATTGAACACGGTGATTTCCTGAGTGTCATTTCAAATGCCGGCCCGACCCGGATCAGCAACTTGCTCAACAAAGGCAGACGCGCAACTGAGATGTAGGTCTTAATCAGTAGTCTGTCGACTGCCGGATAATGTCCTTCATCATCCAGAGCTACCATTCTTGGCGACAAACTGTGGGCATACAGTCCGATCTGCCTAGCATAGCGGATGATGCGCCCTGGCGAAATCAAATTGATGAAGCGCAGCGAGTCAACGCCTCGAAGGCTCTTTACCAGTCGGCTACGCAGTTTTCCGGGAAAATAGCCGATGGCCCAAAGTCTTGTGCTCGGATGGGGGCCAAGACAGAACTTGTTGCTGCCGGCAAGCCATAACTTGCCGTCTGTTTTGAGAAGTTGCCCCAATACCACCAGGGTTTTGTCCACCGAGTACACATTTTCTAACAGATCGGTCCCGGTGATTTTCGAGAAATACTCGTCGGGAAATGGGGGTGCCTCAATGTCCGCACACACCAAGGTCGCGGTTATCCCCTGCTCCTTCAATCGCTGCTGGCAGATGACAAGCCAGCGTAACGCTATATCCATCCCGTAGATGTGGGAGCAATTCTCCGCGGCCGCAATAAGAGCGCCTCCGGTACCACACCCCACATCCAGGAAGACATCTTCAGAGGAAATGCCCAAGCGATCCAGGCTTTGGCGCGCCTGCTTAGGGCCATTATGGTGATAGGTTTTGTAGCGGGTTGCCAGGACTGGCGGAACATCGTTGGTGATCTCATAGTAATAATCCAGCATGGCGGAAAAATTCTGCTCAGTTTCCGTCACCAGGCGTTTCGCTTTTGCCCGCTCCTGTTGCAGGCTGAGGTAAGGATCGGACCTGATGCGGAAATCCGCGATGCCGAAAATAACCGGGTACTCCCTGTTACAGCGTGAGCATTGATAGTAATCGGTTTGCACTGTCAGCTTTGTTCGGCATTGCGGGCAGACAAAAAGATCTTCATCTTTCGTATTTGAGTGCACGCTCAGCTCCAACGCTCGGCAAACGAGACAGGCTTGCCCTGATCGTCGGAGGCGTAGGCCGCCAGCATCAGTGCCAGTGTCTTGATGTTGTCCTGGGCGCTACAGGCGGGGACCCCGCCATTGTCTATCGCGTCAATAAAGTTTTTTAGGAGCTTGCTGGTCGCGTTGGCAAAAATGTCGAGCGGGTCACTGGCAATCTTTTTGGCTTTCTCGGCCTGTCTCTTATACACATCTGACGCTG
>CAJXOQ010000055.1 GCA_913057975.1 uncultured Marinobacter sp. | reverse complement strand
CTACACCTCTCTATTCGTCGGCAGCGTCAGATGTGTATAAGAGACAGTTTTTATGGTGAACGCTTTTTTTATATCCTATGTGACCAGATTACATTTGTCTCTCTAAAATTTAATGAAAGTCTGATGAATGAGTTATAACTCTATGAATTGTTGGGAAGTATTGGGTATCGAGCCCACCGGTGATCATGCCCGTATCAGGGCGGCTTATGAGCAACAGGAAAAGTTCGCCTCTGGGGAGGAGCTTGAACGGTTGCGGCAGGCTTTCAAGGAAGCAACGGGCGGCGAGCCGCAAACGGACAACGAACCGTCCGATGCCGGTAATGAAGAACAGCCTCAGGTTGCTGATACCCCTGTGGCAGTGAGGCAGGAGGACCAGGAGCTGGATGCCTCGGAACGACAGGTGGTACGAGAGGTCGTGATTCAGGTCCGAGCTCTGCTGAACGATTCCAGCCGCAGTAAGGACGCGCAGATCTGGAAAGCCATTCTCGGGGAGCCTCCTGCAGATCAGCCTCATGTTCGCAAGGAAATTGCCGGCGCGCTGGAGCCTCAGGTTCGGCCGATGGCGGAAAACGGCAGTTTCCCGGCGCCGGTTGTGCAGTTTCTGTCGGGGTGGTTCGACTGGTATAGCCTGCGGGACGCGCAAGAGCATGACGCCGAGGAGGACATGGAGGCGGAAAAGCCAACGGGTGATCAACAGCCACAGGAAGAACTGCCGCCGCAGATGGTTAACTTCTGGCCCGCGGTGATAGGTTGGATTGTCGGTTTGGCCGTATTAGCAACCTTATTCAGTGGAATGGGGGGCGGCGGCTGACGCAGCCTCAATCCGGCGTCGATACGCCTGAGCCAGCATGGCTCCCACAATGACCTGAATCTGGTTGTAACACATGATCGGCAGCACGATCATGCCAAACCCGGGGTGTCCGGAGAACAGTACCTTGGCCATGGGAAGGCCGGACGCCAGACTCTTCTTTGAGCCGCAGAACACCACGGCAGCCTCGTCCTCCAGGCTGAATCCAAACCGGCGAACCACAAACATCGCCAGTACCATAAAGAATCCCAGCAGCGCGAAGCACAACCCAATGGCCAGCAGAATCGCCTTCAAAGGCAGGTTTTGCCACAGGCCGCTTGCAACGGAATGGGAAAAAGCGGAATACACGATCAGCCAGATCACGAATTTGTCGTAGCGGGAAGCAAGCATTTCGTGCCGTGCCAGGAAACCACCCAGCAGAGGGCGCAGGCCGTGGCCAACCGCAAACGGCAGAAGCAGTTGTAGCACGATGTCTTTGAGCGCCTCAGCGACCGAAAACCCGCCGTCGCCCGACGTGCTCACCAGTAGCAACAGCAGGAATGGCGTCAACATCATGCCAAACACATTGGAAGCGGCGGCGCTGCAGATGGCGGCGGGCACGTTGCCCTTCGCCATGGCCGTATAGGCAATTGAGGAAGAGACGGCCGACGGCAGCACGCCCAGATACAGGAACCCCAACCCCAGATCCGCCGGCATCCACTGAGGCGCAAAGCGGCTGATTTCGTTGATGGGTAGCGCTACCAGGGGGAAAAAAACGAAGGTGAAAGCGGTAATGATAATGTGCAGCCGCCAATGGGTGGCACCGGCCACGATCTGTTCACGTGAAAGCGCCGCGCCATGAAGGAAGAAAAGGAGTGCCACAGCCACGGTGCCAGCGGTTGCCAGGGCGTCGGCGGCATTGCCACGCACCGGCAGGAACGTGGCAAGGACAATCGCACCCAACAGCAATAGCGTGAAGGTATCGAGCCTGAATTTCATGGATGCTTCTTCCCCAAGGCTTTAAGGCTCGGCTGGAGCAAAGCCCTCGACAGGGTTTCTGCCTTAACGGAGTCCTGTCGTCGGATCGCGGCGAGTAGCAGTTCATGATCCTCCTGGGAAGGTTCAGGAAGTTCTGAATCGAGCTCGGTCAGTTCAATGGTTTGTGTCACCGCATGGGCAAAATAGTCGTACAGCTCCGACAGGGCAGGGTTGTGTGACGCTGCGACCAGGGCTGTATGAAACGCATGATCGTGACGGATTCGGCTTTCAACATCGTCACCGGCTTTCGCCCGCTCATCCAGAGCGAGCGTCATTTTCTCCAGGTCCTTTGCGTCCCGACGTTCCGCTGCGAGCTTTGCAGCTTCGGTCTCCAGCATAATCCGTACTTCGAGCTTGTCTCTTAACTGAGCGCGGTTGATCCTTCGCAGGGTTTCTCCAGCGTCCTTCGTGGCTCGAACGTAGGTGCCATCCCCCTGACGTGTCTCCAGCATGCCGACATGCACCAGGACCCTGACCGCTTCACGAACGGTGTTACGGCTCACGCCGAGGGATTCCGACAATTGTGCTTCAACGGGCAGTCGTTCGCCAATCGCCCAGTGACCTTTTTCAATGGCCTGGCGCAGGCTTTCTATGGCGGTTTCGACGAGAGAACCCTTGGAGATTCTGGCGAGCTGCATGTTTAAGATCCTGATAAATGATGACCCAATCATCCTATGAATACATCCGAACTGTCAAATTGACGAGCGTGGATAGAGAAAATAAAGACTAAGCTGAAGGGTGCAGGAACTCGTAGTCATCCGGGTTCACCTCTCGCGTGGCCTTGCGGTAGGTGAAGGTAAAACCGGGCCAGTTCACCGTGTTCTTACCATCACTGTCCAGATACCAGGAATGGCAACCGGAATCCCAAACGCTGTTTTTAAGCTTTGCCTGAACGTCCTCAGAGAAAGCTCGAAGCCGATCTGGTTTTACATCCATCGCCGTGCCGGGTGTTGCGTTCAATGTATTGATGCAACCGAGCACATACCGGACCTGAGACTCCAGCATGTACACGATGCTGTTGTGGGCAAGGTTGGTGTTGGGCCCGTAGAGCATGAAAAGGTTGGGGAACCCGGAAACTGTAATGCCCTTATAGGCCTCAGATCCATTGGTCCAAGCTTGGTTAAGCGACACGCCATTGCGGCCGGTGATGTTTATCGGCGCCAGGAATTCCGAGGCTGCAAACCCGGTTCCCATGATAATCGTGTCCAGCTTATGCAGAGCACCGTCGGTGGTAATAACGCCTTCCTCAACGACGCGCTCAATACCAGTGCTGACAAGCTCGACGTGAGACTGATCAACGGCTGAATACCAGTCGTTGGAAATCAGTATCCGTTTGCAGCCTATCTTATAGTCCGGAATCAGATGTCTGAACTTCTCGGGATCGCGAACCTGGTGTTTGGCAAAACGCTTCGCCTGCCAGGCAAAGATTTCGAGTAAGCTGTTAAAACGGGTGAAAGCCAGGGCGCGACTTTCGTTCTTCCAATAGATCAGGAAACGATAGATGCGGTCCCAGGCTGGAACTTTCTGGAACAGTGTCTGCTCCCAGTTATAGAACGGTCGGTCGGGTTTCGGCAGCACCCAGGCAGCAGAACGCTGGAAAAGGCTAAGAGCGTTTACCTGTGGCACGACTTCCGGCACAAACTGAATGGCGCTGGCACCGGTGCCAATCACGCCAACGTTCTTGCCACTCAGGTCGTGACTATGGTCCCAACGGGCGGAATGAAACGTCTTGCCCGCAAAGGTATCCAGGCCGGGAATGTTCGGCCAGGCGGGCTGATTCAGCTGGCCGGTAGCGGTGACGATGACATCGGCGCTCAGGGACTCTCCGTCGGTGGTGGTGACTGTCCAGGTGTTGGTGGCTTCGTTGAAAACTGCGCTGGCGACGTCCTTATTAAACCGGATATGCGCGGCCAAGTTGTACCTCTCAACGCAGCGTTGCATATAGCCAAGAATTTCAGACTGCAACCCGAACTTACGTGACCAATCGTGTTTGGGTTCAAAGGAGAAGGAGTACAGGTGAGACTGGACGTCACAGGCAGCGCCGGGGTAGGTATTGTCTCGCCATGTGCCCCCGACCCCAGAGGCCTTTTCCAAGAGGGTAAAGCTTTCTATCCCGGCGTTCTGGAGTTGTATGGCCATACACAGACCGCCAAAGCCGGTGCCAATAATGATGACAGACGGCGTTGTACTGCGGGCACTCTCGTTCACGGAATCTTCCCTTTGACGTTATTATGGGAATTCGGATACCGAGTAGAGTATACGTCTAACGTGAATGGCGGTAGATGGTTAGAATCGAATTAACGCAGAACCCCATGTAAACCCACCGCCGAAGGCTTCCAGTAGCAGCACCTCATTTTTCTTGATGCGTCCGTCGCGAACGGCAACGTCCAGCGCTAGCGGAATCGACGCGGCGGAGGTGTTGCCATGTTTGTTGACGGTGACCACTACCTGGTCCATGGACATGTTCAGCTTGCGAGCCGTGGCCGCTATAATTCGTAAGTTCGCCTGATGCGGCACTAGCCAGTCCACATCGGACTTCTTCATCTGGTTGGCTTCCAGGGTTTCGTCCACAATTCTACCCAGGGTGTTCACGGCAATCTTGAAGACTTCATTGCCCTTCATGTGAACATGGCCTTTGCCGGCCCGAACCTGGTCGAAGCCATCGCCAATACCAAAGGGAACGTGGAGCAGGTCTTCGTATTTGCCGTCAGCATGGATGTGTGTCGACAGAATGCCGGTTTCCTCGCTGGCTTCCAGCACCACGGCGCCGGCACCGTCACCGAACAGCACACAGGTGCCTCGGTCTTCCCAGTCCAGAATGCGGGAGAACAGCTCCGCGCCAACCACCAGAACCTTTTTGCTGCTGCCGGTTTTGATGAACTTGTCAGCAACCGATAACGCATAGACAAATCCGCTGCAAACAGCCTGGATATCGAAAGCCGGGCAGCCATGGATATCGAGTCGCGCCTGTAGAATGCACGCCGAGCTGGGAAAAATCTTGTCAGGGGTGGACGTGGCGAACACAATCAGGTCGATGTCGGCAGGCTGAAGACCGGCGGCTTCAATGGCCTGACGGGATGCTTTTTCAGCAAGATCGACAGTGGTTTCGCCTTCTACGGCGATGTGTCGCTGTTCAATGCCGGTACGCTCACGAATCCACTGGTCGCTGGTGTCGACGACTTTCTCCATGTCTTCGTTTGTCATGACATTCTCGGGCAGATAGGAGCCCGTGCCGACAATTCGCGCGTACGTCATGTGCTAGTTTCCTCAGATGAACGGATCAATACTCAGATTCTTTCAATCATCCTATACCCTATTGATCGCTCCCAGCTATTAGCATTTTGTCAAAGATGAGCGGGATTTACCCCTGAAACGCTGGTACTCAGCCAGTAATCAGCTATACCTGTAGACAGGAACTCTTGTTGTGAAGGAGTGCTGCTGATGACAGACCTTCCCCTCGGTATGAAGTATTACCTGCTTATTCTCACCTCAAGCCTGATTGAAGACCTCAATGACTATGGCGTCAAATGGATCGCGAACGAACCGGGCATTGCGATTCGTGACGTTGAAAAGGCGTTTTTCTGTGCCCGGGCCCTCGAAACCAAAATGCCGGACGAACCGGGCCAGGCGGAGCCGCGCCTGTGGCCGGAGCTTATGAAGTCTATCCATACCATTCGGCGTGTCCTGGACGTGGTCGAGAAAACCACGTTTGATGCCGTGATCGCCGAGGCTATAGAAACCACATCCGATATCGCCCGAGCTGATATCAGGCACGTCTTCGAAAAGAAACGAGAAGCAGGGGAAGTAGATTTCCGACTTCACGGACTTCTCAACACTAGGCCGGACTCCGGCGAATCGGACCCGGCAGTGCGCGAGGCCTTCATGATGAAACGGGCGCGTCGCTATCATAGCTTTATGGCGTTCGACGGCGCCACACTGAACGACGACGAGAAGGTGATACTCAATGACGCGCAATCGGTCGCCCGCCACATAATGGATGGCGACCGTGATAACCGTCGAATTGATGCGTTGCTCGTTATGGGCGCCGTGCTGATTGAAACGGCCAGCGTTAGACCGAAAGCCAGGATACCCCGGCTGATCCGGGAGAGCTTCGATCGCATGGCCACCAAGGCCGCGATGGCTCTCGGTGCCATTGTCTACCGTGATGAGTATCGTGAGTTTAAAGCTTCTCTCGGATTGGAACGGCTGGATTCGGATTTATAGGGAGCTGCTTTATAACGTTTTAACGGTTCACAACTCCCGATGATGAATGGCATCCTGACTGACCACTCTGCGAAAAGAAGGAGACGAGGTAATGGGCATTTCCAACCATGAACTTCATAACGAATTCCCCCAGTTTGGCGAATTGATCGACGAACTGAGAAAGAACGACCCGACGTTCCAGCACCATTTTCGGCAGTACGCAGAGCTGGACCAGGAAATCGAAGGCCTGGAACGCAGGGATGCCCCGATCGGAGACGATCAGTTGCACCAGATGAAACAACAGCGACTGCAACTGAAAGATGACCTGTATAAGACGCTTGTAAAGAAGTCGAACGGGGCGGCATAGGTACAAGTTGCTAGGCTCAAAGGCCCCGAAAAGAGACCTCGTAGTGGTTTCCAAGTATGGGGCCGGACAGGAATCATCCATAAAATAGGTAACTACTTAAAACCGATTACGGTTTAACCCTTTGTTGTTATCGATAGATGGATGATTGAAATGAAAAGAGCCGCATCACTGTACAAAGGGTGGAGAATGAAGCGTAACTTCCTCCACCTGGTCCTGACCATGGAACCCCGACTTCTGAAGGACGTTGGTTACCCACCTGAGCTCGTTGCACAGCGTCTGGACACACCGTTCTGGAAGTTCTGATTTGTTATAAAACAAATGATTATAGAGACATCCTTAAAAACTGGATGAACTCCCTGGCACGCCTTGGCAGGTACCTCCGATCCGAATACATTGCGTAGATCGAGCGGGGTACCGGCTCCGCGCCAAGCTTTAAATGCTGAAGCGTGCCGGCTCCAAGCTCCGCGGCCACATAGTCGCGAGGCACCATTGCGATGCCCAGCCCCTCTTTTACGACCCCGATTAATATAACGGAACGTTGTTGTCCGCACGCTCAGCGCCGGACTGCTGACGCCATGCCAACAGAAATATGGCGAGCCCGGCAACGGCTGTTGTGGCACCAACATACCCCGTGGACTGCCATCCCAGGCCAGCACTGATAGCCATCCCGCCCAGCCAGGGCCCAAGAGCATTGGCCACGTTGAAGGCCGCGTGGTGAGAGGCGGCAGCCAGTGTCTGGGCACCGTGCGCCACGTCCATCAGGTGGGTTTGCAGCGCGGGCCCAAGGCCAACCATCAAGGCGACCAGGAAGCACATCACCAGCATGGTCCAGATGGTTTCCGTGGCGTAGGGATACAGCAGGAGCATGCTGATGCTCCACAGCAACATCCAGCCCACACTGCGGAACTGGAGTCGATCAAACAGCCAACCTCCGAGGATGTTCCCAACGAACCCCCCAAGCCCGAAGACCGCGAGTGCGATTGGAATCCAGAAAGGATTGACCCCGGTGACTTCCAGCAGTGTTGGAGCCATATAACTGAATACACAGAACATGCCGGCAAACCCGATGGAACCGATGGCCAACGGATACCAGATTTCCGGGCGATTGAACGCCCGGATTTCCGAGAATGGGCTTTGCCGTTCCTCTTGTCGATTGAGAGGCAGGAAAAGAACAATCATCAATCCGGTAAGGGCTGCGATAGCACCCACGAACCCAAAGGCGTACCGCCAATCCAAGTGTTGCCCCAGAATCGTTGCCAACGGGTTTCCGATCAACAGCGCGAGGGTAAGCCCCATCATGACCAGGCTTACTACCTTGGCGCGTTTGTTAAACGGTACGAGTGAGGTGGCAACCAGGGCGGCAACGCCGAAATAGGCGCCATGGGGGAGGCCGGCGATGAACCGGAACACCAGAAGTGATCCATACCCGGGTGCCAGGGCACTGGCAATATTTCCGAGTGCGTAGAACGACATCAATAAGATGAGCAGGTGCCGGCGATAGAGCCTGGCTCCACCAATGGCCAGGATAGGGGCGCCCACGACGACGCCCAGCGCGTACGCACTGATCAAGTGGCCGACCTGTGGTTCCGTAACCCCCAGATCCGCGGCAACGCCGGGCATCAGCCCCATGATGGCAAACTCTCCCGTACCTATCCCAAACCCGCCCATGGCGAGTGAAAATATGATCAGCGTAATCCTGGCGGGAGAGTAGGGAGCTTCCTGCAATTGAGAGGGCATGGGGTGGTTGGCCTTGGCTGCAAGTCAGTAAATTTGAAACAAGGCCATCCAGTGTGAGCTAATCCAGGGCAGTTCGGAATACGCGTATGTCCTCAGATCAGCCAGCCGAAGAGGAAGTCAAATAACGAGCTGAAAAAACCGCCACTGCTCTTCGCGATGGTGGTGGATTCTGACGTGTTATCTGAAGACGAACGTGTGGCCTGCAATGATTCCGAAATCTCCGTATTGTCAGAAGCCGTTGGTTCTTCTGGCAACTGATAATCAACATCCGTTGATGTCTCTTCGGTCGCCTCGGAAGGCACATCGAGGGCCACTGAAGGCGCTGCATCAACGGTTGAGAGCTTTTCGACAGTTGATGTCTCCTCAACAATTGAGGGCTCTTCAGCAGCCGCAACTGCAACAGGTTTGCTTTCCGGTTCCTCTGCGGTTTGAGGGGCTTGCATTGATGTTTGGGCTGTTTCCGGCTCGGACTGAATTACCGGGTTATCGTCCGTTGCCAGGATGGCGTCAGGTACAGGTGCCGCCTCTTCTTCCAAGGTTGGCGCTTCAGCCGATACCGGCGCTGGCTCCCGCTGAACCTCTGGTTCAGGCGCAACTGCAACGGGTTGTGTTGCACTGGTTGACCCGAAACGCTGCTTGCTGATTCCTGCGTCAGCCATCGCCCCCTCACGGCTTCGCGCGGTGTTGCCAGTCACGGAATCGCCATCCTTAACGGCGATTCCCAGGGCGGACAGCGTTTGTGGGTCCAGATCTCCAGTGGCCTGCAACCCCTCTTGACCGGATTGATACTTCCGGATGGCCGAGCGCAGGGTGTCGTCCATCCACCCATCGGCCTTGCCAATATCATAGCCCGCACCATAGAGGGCATTTTCAGCAGCAAAGATGGTGTCGGCAGGATCGGCCTGAGCGACTGCACAAAAGGACACCGTCAGCGCGGCAAGAAAGTCGGGCATCCTGGTAAAACGTGAATGGCTCATGGGTGAATCTCTCCCTGATACGCTGTATTTATTGCTTTTGTTTGAGTATTGAAAGTATCAGTAATTGAACATGTCGCCCATGACGCAGTTAACACAAGCGGAAAAGGGCTCTAGTTTGACGTTTTAAAGCGACGCACCAGGCCGTTAAGGTCTTCCGCCATCTCCGCCAGGGAATTGCTGGATTTGTTAACGTGGGCGATATCGTCGGTGAGCTTATCGATGGCACTACTGCTGGCCTCCACGTTCTGAGTCATCTCAGCAGCGGTTGCCCGTTGTTGCTCGGTGGCACTTGCAACCTGCGTTGTCATGTCCACTATCCGGTTTACGGCCGCCATGATTTCTGACAGGGCAGCGCCAGATTTACCGGCTTCCTCACTGGCTTCAGAGGCCATCTGTTTGGCCTTGCTCATATCAACCACCGCGCCGGCGGCACCACTTTGCAGATTCGAGACAATCCGCTCGATATCGACCGTTGAATCCTGAACTCGCTTGGCGAGGCCACGGACCTCATCGGCTACAACCGAAAACCCACGGCCTGCATCTCCCGCTCGTGCTGCTTCGATGGCAGCATTGAGGGCAAGAAGGTTGGTTTGTTCCGCGATAGCCTGAATAACGTCCAGTACGTTGCCGATCTCGCCGGATTCCTGTTCAAGGCGCTGGATGCGCTTGGAACCTTCTTCGACCTGTTCCGCAAGCCGGGTGACCGACTTAACCGCAGTCGATACCGTTTCCTGGCCTGTTCCTGCCAGCTCGGCAGCCTGGCGTGCGGATTCATCTGTATCACTGGTGTTGGACGCGATTTCGTCGGAGGTGGAGACCATTTCCTGCATCGCCGCCGAAACTTGAGTCACCTGATCTCGTTGTTGCTCGGCATTGGCAGTGGTGCTGTTTGTAATACCAGATAACGACTCGGACTCCGTGCTGAGGCGTCGGGACGAAGCAACTATCTGGGAAATGATGTCTTCCAGGGTTTCAAGGAAGGCATTGACCGCTGAAATAAAGTCCCCAATCTCGTCCGGGCGACCCTTGGTCAGCCGAGTAGAAACGTCGCCTTCGTTATTGCCGATGTTTTCCAGGTAACCCAGAATTTCCGACCGGGCACGTTTGACGCTATTGCCCATCATACGGCTCATTAGCAGTGCGACCACCAGCCCCAGAACGACAGACGCAATGAATGCGGCGAGTGTCAGGTTGAGTGCCGTCTCGGTCTCTGCTTCCGCTTCGTCGGCCACGGTTTCGAGGGAGGCAAAAACCTCTCTCTCAAGATCCTGAGCCATGTCAGTGATTTGGGGGCCCAGTACGTCAAGCTTGTCTTCTTTCGTCCGGATCATCGCCTTTTGCTGAACCAGCAGTTCATTGACCGACGACTGGTATTTCCCAAGTGCCTCTATCGCCGTATCGAAATACTGCCTGACATAACCGGGGACTGAGTCCATGTCCAGAAACTCGAGCCCATCGGAAATATCCTCCATGGCATAACCTAGTGCAGTTTCCGAGGATTCGTCGCCATCGGCAAAGAAGCGCTGTGAGGCCATTCGCATCATCAGCGTATCGTGAATCAATTGTTCCAGAACGACTCGCAACCGGCTGTCCGGCTCTCTGTTGGTAACGCCATCCATGGCCCTGCGCAGCGCCTCTGAAGCAGTGGGGCCGTATTGGTCGAGTTCATTGGCAATGATACTTTTGACTTGCTGCTTGGCGGGTACCAGTTCGTTTTTGAAGACATTCGCGTACTGCAATGTCGCCTCTTCGATCTCAGCAACCAGTTGCACCCGGCCGGCACTTTTAATCGTCTGCTGCGCCGCTGACAGCTCACTGAAAAAATCCGTCTCGAGCTGCTTGAAGCGTGCCAGGATGTCTTCGTTACCGGTGGCGTAGTAGTCAAAGACTCTCAATCTCATATTGTAAAGATTGATAAGCACACCGGTCGCAACGGCGGTTTCCGGTGCGAGATCCCTTGCCACCGTATCCATTCGCGCATCAAGGTTCTGAAATTCCCGGATGCTGTAGAAGGTTACGAGTGCGAATAAAAGCAGAATAAAAACAGGTGCGATCAGGAGTTTTCCGCTGACACCTAGCCGACGCTCAATAACTTCTAATTTTTCTACAGCCACTGGTCTGCCCCTCTATGCATGCGAGATCTCTTGGTTAACGGCAGGTCCGGGATAATCTGGAGCCGCTCAACCAATTTATTCAACGAAGTTTGCTTGGGTCGCAATCATGGGGGAAAGCTCCAGGTTCCAGTGAGCCATTCCGCTTCGGCTATAGATGTAGTGCCCGCTCAGGGAATTCATTTTCGGGATGCGGGCAGGCTTGACACCATTCAGGATGAGGGACGCCAAGCGGGCGGCAGTAATGCCCTCCTGGTGAGCCGAAATGGTGAAGCCGCCAATCGCTTGCTGCTTCCCAATGTTGATATCCCAAAAGGAAAAGATGGGAACCCGGCTTTGATTAAATGCCCGGGTAATGAGTTCGTCCGGTGCGATGTAGGTGCCCTCTGCGTCTCGGATGGTGTGGTGGGTCCCAACGATGATTGCATCGTACAGTTCGTGGGCCTGAACAACCGACTGCAACCAGGTGTCTTTGTCGTTGGTAAGTACGATGTCCAGTTTCGAGCCATATATTTCGGCACTTCTCTTGTCGCCGAAGTATTCATTGACTGCGTTTCGCATGGTGGGTGAGTCGTCCATTAATACAAGAAAGTGTTTATCCACTTTCAATACTTTCTGAAGATGACGAATGCTCTCCTCAAAAAATGGCCGTTCCAGCAAGCCGGCGACCAAATCGTGTTCCAGGGTAGGGTGCTGCACCGGACCGCCGTTGACGCCCAGGAATACAACCGGAATCTTCCGCTCAACCAGGTGGTTGGCCATTAGCGAGAATGCGTTGTCATCTCCAAGAATGGCAATGTCAGGCTCGATCTCGGTAATGGATTGCTGGAGGCTGGCTACTTTTTGCGGCCATTCTGATTTCGGTAATCGTTTGGTGTCGAGGGCAAGCACGCGAATATCGTGGTCTTCGCCCAGCACTGATTGGACGGCGGCGATATAATCGGCATCCCATTTGTAGCCTTGATGATAGCTTTCGATAATCACCACGGTTTTGCTGAAACACAGGGGGCTTACCAGCAGAAGAGCCAGGAGGAGCGTACGCATTGGGTGTTCCTTGTTATTGTCCGAGTGAAGTCTGCACCCGTTCTTTCTTGTTGAAAACGCGTTGTTTTTATCGTTATTCCACTGCACCAAACAGGAACCGTGCCAAATTTCTAAGTTTTTGTTTTATAAAGGCATTGATTGCAGAGGTAGGCATCGATACTGGGCTAATCGGCTCCAAGTGTCTGGTTTCAGGGACACATTGTTCCGGATAAGAGGAAAGTTGTCTGATAGACCGGACAGTCATGTCCTGATATCCGGACTTTGGAGGGATGAATTGCCACGATCTACTCGTTTCAGGCGTCTGTTTCTGACTTCGAGGCGCGGCGGGATGCCCAGGCAAACCCCAGTAATCCAACGATCGGGCCAGGAACCAGCAGCCAGGCGGCGTCCAGACCGATATGATCAAATAGCGCAGTGGTTGCGGCTATCGATACCACGGAAATTGCAAAGCCGATGGAGTTCTGGATCGCCAGTGCGGCACCGACGACTTCTTTCGGGCAAGCCTGAGCGGCCAGGGCGGAGAACTGGGGTGAGTCCGCGATCACGGTGGCGCCCCAGGCAAGTAGAAGGACTCCTAGCCACATGGCGGGCAAGTCACGCCAGAAAAGGGCAAACACCACAGCGCAAATGCAGGAGGATGCCAGCGCACCGAGAGCGACCTTTGCGCTCCCAATACGACGTGACAGAAACCCTCCAACGAGACACCCCAAAGCTCCAATGCCTATGATACTGAACGCCATGCCCGATAATCCGACGGCCGAGTACTCACTGAGCAGTGCCGTGTTGGCCACAAGCAGTGGTACTACCGTCCAGAACGCGTAGAGCTCCCACATGTGCCCGAAATAGCCCAGAGCTGCGGCACGAAATCGATTGACCTTGAAGGCGTCAAAAACCGTCAGCGGCCGCTCGGAGTTGGTGCCCGACGCATGCTTCGCCTTACCTGTACCGGGCAGATGGGGGCCGTCCCCAAGCAGATGGATAAGGACTGCACCAAGCAGCGCAAGCATCGATGACGCCAGGATAACGTACTGCCAGGGCAGATCCGCACCGGCTTCTCGTAGTGCATGGGGCAGTGCGGTGCCAAGCGTCAACATTGCGACAAGCTGGGCGAGGGCCTGTCCGGTCTTTTCAGGAGCCCAACTGACAATCAACTTCATGCCTACGGGATAGATACCCGCCAAGCTCAGGCCGACCAAGAAGCGGAACACAATGCCACTGGCCAAGCCCTCCGAAAACCAGGCGAAACAGGCATTGAATAACGCGCCGCAGGCTGCACTGACCACGAAAATAAGGCTGGCACGATACCGTTCTGCCAGGCCTCCCAATGCCATGATCATGGTGCCCAGGATAAAACCGCCCTGAACGGCGCTGGTCAGCCAGCCAATATCAGCAGCAGTGATCTGCCAACTGGTCATCAGGGTGTCCGTGGCACTGTTGGCGCTGAACCACAGCGATGTTCCGAGCAGTTGAGCGAGGGCGATTGTTGCAACGGGGCCAAGCCTGCGCAAAAACCTTGAAGGGATGGGGGTAGCCCCCTCAAATTGTCCAGACGTCATAAATCCGCTCCATATCCGTCGCGGCCATCAGTGTAGACTGACCGGCTGGCGCAGTATACTGATGCACCATTCGTCATTTGGTGTAGAACCTGGGCGCCAGATGGAGTGGCCAGATGAAACGAACAGGAGTGTGGCAAGTTTTCAGTGCTCGCCGGAAGCGTGGTACCTTCGGGCAAGAAGACTTTATCGATGGATATCAGAAAACTACAGCAGGTGGATAGACTCTATGGACGTAATTATCATCGGGGCGGGCATTATGGGAACGACTTTTGCCACGTTGGCAAAAGAGCTGGCTCCTGAGTTGAGTATCACCATCCTGGAGAGATTGGAGAGCGCGGGAGAGGGTAACTCGTGGGTGTTCAACAATGCCGGCACGGGACACGAGGCGAACTGTGAGCTGAACTACACGCCGGTGGATGAAGAGGTTATCTCCGTCGAAAAGGCCTTGAAGATCCATGCGCAATTCAATGTGGCCAAGCAGTTCTGGGCGCACCTGATCAAAAAAGGCGCTATTAAGGACCCCAAGACATTCATCAATCAGACCAGGCACTGCACCATCGTATCTGAATCCTCGATCGACGAATTGCGACTGCGGTTCAAGGAAATGTCTGCTCATCATTTTTTTGAGAACATGCGCTTTTCAGAGGACTTCGACGAAATCAAAGGCTGGATTCCCTATCTGATGGAGGGGCGTCCTCGCCATGAAAAAATGGCGGCGACTGTTATAGAAACAGGCACGGACGTAAATTTCGGTGCTCTGACCCAACAAATGGCTCAACACGCTGCCCAAGACCTTGGTGTGAAGATTGAGTACGGCACCCATGTTAAACGCGTACACAAGAGTCCCGCGGGGAGTTGGCTTGTTGAAACCGAACGTCACGGAGCCCACGCTCGTTACAAGGCTGATGTACTGTTTGTCGGTGCGGGTGGGGGTGCATTCCCGATCCTGAAGAAAAGCCACCTGCCGTTTGCGAAACGATTTACGGGCTTTCCCGTCGGCGGACGTTTCCTGCAGGCCCCAATCAGCGCAGAGCAGGCCGATCATTACCGGGCAAAAACCTATGGCAAAGCAAAAGTAGGCGCGCCCCCCATGTCGGTGCCGCATCTGGATCTTCGGGTGGCAGATGGCCAGCACTACTTACTGTTCGGCCCTTTCGCCTCCTTCAAGCCCGTTCTTGAGAAAGGCCGCGGGCTCTTTGACTACCTTCGGGCAATGCGCCTGCATGATATCCCGGGCTTGCTGAATGTCACCCTGGAGCACTTCCCATTGGTGAAATACCTGGTTTCAGAGACCTTCAAGGGCGAGAAGAGCATGTTCGAGGAACTCGAAAGCTTTGCGCCCGGCCTGAGCAAAAAATTTGACTGGAAACCGGTCCACGCCGGCCAACGGGTTCAGATTATCAAGGACGGCGATCTGCAGATGGGGACGGAAATCCTCGTGTCCAAGGACAAAACGTACGGAACGTTGTTGGGAGCATCGCCAGGGGCATCGGTTTCGCCGGAGGTTATGCTGAGGTGTCTGGAACAATTGCTACCGGCCATCTTTACGAAAGAGGAAGCCAGGAAAGCGAAGAAAGAGATTTTTCCTGAGGATGATCTGGAAACCTTGGCCACGAATCCTGATCGTTATCGGGAAATTCGTGATGCCGTTAATAAACAGTTAGGGATAGTTTGAAGAAAGGCGTTCCATGATTCCCGAGTTACAGGTCAGGATCATGGAACGTCATACGAATAGCACCCGAATGGGCGGTGGCTGCCCTAGACGTAGAAGTCCAAATCCTCCTGGGCTTTCAACAGGTCCCGCATCTTGATGGGGTCATCGCCAAAGAAGAAGACCAGGCCCCAGTGAGTACCGAAGGCGGACCGGTCAGGAACCGTTTCTTCCGTCGGTGCAACGAGTTCGTGTGACTCGAAATAGGGGTGATCAACACATTCCGGAGGCATTTCCAGCGTGCTGACCACGCGGCGGCGTGGATAAACGCCGAAGCAACCGGCATAGCCCTTGGCATCGACCACTTCGCGTGGGAAGAACTTTTCCACTTCCTCCTTGGTGCTCTTGGGATCAAATACCAGCATTGATGCCTGGTATGCGTTAAACCCATACGCACGTTCAATCAGCTCAAACGCCTTGAAACCGGGTGGGCGGTAAGCAACCTCACCAAAGTACATTTCACCATCAGCAGTAACGAAGTACTCAGGGTGAATCAAGCCAAACTTAATATCGAACGTTTTGATCAGCAACTCAATCTGCTTGGTGATGGCATTGCGCCAGCTTTCGAGTTGCTCGGTCGCCGGAACGAAAACGGAATAGCCCAGCGTTACGTACTCAGAGATATTCAGAAACTTGATCTTGCCATCGTGAATCCATGCCTCAACGGCAAACTCCCAGCCACTCAGGTGGCTTTCCATGAGCAACGGATATTCTTCCGCTGGAATGTTGTCAATTTCCTCAAGCGTACGGATCATTCGATGGCCGAGGCAACCAGCCTTGTCAAACGCCTTGACGTGAATGGGGTCGTCCGGGTCGCCATCCAGTTTCAGCAGGGTCTGGTTGACACGCTTCATGAACCGGACGATGTCGTCTTTCTCGTGGGCCTCCTCGAAGATCCCGACCCGAATGCCGCCAAGCTGGGCGCGGCGCTTCATCAAAGCCTTGTCACGGAACAGGATCGACTGCCCGTACATGCGAGGGCTATCCAGGAGCACTGAGTTGATCGCCCCGGACCACTCAACGGTCTCTTCGAACAGCGGTATGGCAACATCAACGCCTTCCTCTTTCAGCCTTTCAGCAATCTGCAGGGACCGATCATTCAACCGAATAAAGTCCCATGGGATAAAGGGGATTTTGTTTGCGGTACAAAAATCCGCAGCCCATTCCGGAGCAACAACGATGTAGCGGCGGTCGAACTTCTGCGCGGCCTTAATAGCATTGACGCTCCAGCCAAGCAGAGCGATATAGCCTTTATTCGGATCCTTTGGGGTCTCGGTTCCTTTAACAGAGTCCATGTCTGGATCAAGCCAGGCAGTCACATCATTTGATAAGGGCGCTTCTTGTGTTTTCGACATGTGTCGTTCTCCTTGCACCTTGCCGGCTTTGGAGTGTAAGTAATTGAAATTATTGGCAGGCAAGTGTCGTGAGTTAATACATCCTCCTTATTAACATAGTCGCTATCACCCCAAAATGAAAAGAATGCGCCGGAATCATCCGTTCCGTCATACCAACCATTTTCACCCAAATAATGTTGAATGAATGCTCAAAAATGCCTAGAGTGTAAGTCCCTGAAACAGACCGCTGGAGGCCCTAAATGATCAAATTCTATTTCCACCCCAGGCCCAACCCGATAAAAGTAGCCCTGTATCTTGAAGAGACTGGCACTCCTTATGAATTGGTTCCCGTCGATACCCTCAAGGGCGAGCAACACAGCACCGAGTACAGGGCTATTAACCCTAATGGCAAAACCCCTGCGATTGAGGATGGTGACGTACGGGTTTTCGATTCCAATGCCATTTTGCTTTACCTGTCTGAGAAGAGTGGGAAGCTGGGCGGAACGCCCGAAAATCGAGCAGAGCTGTTGTCATGGATGATGTTTTTGGCCTCTGGCCTGGGACCCTATTCTGGTCAGTCAGTGCACTTCCAACATGCCGCACCAGAACAGATACCCTATGCCGTCAACCGCTATCAGCGCGAAGCACAGCGTCACTATGAGGTGCTTGATACGCATCTGGCAGATCGCACGTATCTGGTTGGCGAAGAATTCAGCATTGCGGATATCGCAGCCTGGGGCTGGATTGATAAAGCTGGGGTCGTGCTCGGAGATGCTGAGCTGGCCGGCTTCCCGAACCTGAAGCGGTGGTTTGACAGCATCAACAGTCGTCCGGCAGTCGCGCGTGCCAGGGCTGTCGGCCAGGACGTTCCGTTTCAAACCGAAATGGATGATGCCGCACGCAGGGCGCTTTATCCGCAAAACTACCCTGAGCAGGCGTGAAAATGATAGATCTTCATTACTGGCCAACTCCCAATGGCCACAAAATTACGATCTTTCTCGAAGAAGCGGGGCTTGAATACGATATCCACTCGGTGGATATCAGTGCTGGTGATCAATTCAAACCATCGTTTTTAGCGATTTCACCCAATAACCGGATGCCGGCGATCGTTGATCACGCGCCGGCCACCGGCGAAGAGCCGCTTTCCGTTTTCGAGTCGGGAGCCATCCTGCTGTATCTGGCGGAAAAGACAGCCCGCTTTCTGCCTACAGATCCCCAAGCCCGAATCACGGTCATACAGTGGCTTATGTGGCAGATGGGTGGTCTTGGCCCTATGGCAGGCCAGAACCACCACTTCGTAAAGTACGCGCCGGAAAAGGTTCCTTATGCTATTCAACGTTACGTGAATGAGACCAATCGGCTTTATGGTGTACTCAACAAACAGTTGGAAGGACGCGACTGGATTGCAGGTGACTACTCCATTGCCGACATGGCGACGTATCCCTGGGTTGTGCCGCATGAAACTCAACAGCAGAACCTTGATGATTTTCCGAATCTGAAGCGTTGGTTCAAAGCCATGCAGAAGCGACCGGCTGTTGTCAGAGCTTATGAAAAGGGAGCGCCGTGGTCCAGTCGGCCGGCTGTCACAGAAGAGGGTAAAAAAGTGCTATTTGGCCAGACAGCTGGTCGGGAGGAATAGGATGACGCAATCGGTTGCCCACCAACGACCGGAGGAGGAGCATGCATACGACTTGGTCAGCTTCGAGCTTATAGGATAAAATCGTCGATGGCCGCTAAGTCCGGATGACTCAAGTTATCCCCAGTGTCCAGGGAAAGACAGGAGTACCAAAGGAGGTGACTGGCAACTATGGACATTCTTGATGATGAAGTGCTCAACCGTTTAGCAATTGACACATCAAGCAGTAGGTTTCCTGTCCTGATCGCAGCATTTTTAGAAGAGATCGATAAGTGCACTGAACAGTTGAACGCTGCGGTTAGTGAACGGAACGAAGAGAAAGTTCGTGAGGTCGCCCATGTTCTGAGGAGTGTTTCAGGGACATTCGGCGCCAATCGACTGTATGAGTCGTCAACACGTATCGAGCAAGCTGCGATTGAAGAAAAGGCTTGTCACAACAGAGCTCTGCTCGATCTCCATTCGAAAACAGTGAGGGATACGGTATTAGCGTTCACTGAATTGAATTCTAAAAGCTGAGTGTATTTGGTTTATCAACAAACAGGTGCTATCGCCTTTCTCTCCTAATTTCTCTCCTAAACTTCCCCACCCCTAATGCTCCGGTTTCATTAGACCTATCGTTTCGCATTTTGAAATCTAGCGACCATTTTGATTCGCAAAATGCAACTCAAAATGCAATCAGGCCTCGAAACCCCTTCGATAATCTGTAAGCCATTGTATATTATATGAAAACTAACTTGGCCTCATTTTTGCTTTTTACAGTCAATTATGTTTGCCAATGTGAGGATTCTACAAATGGCGTTTTCTTTTACTCGAACAAACCTGGATTCCGAAGTCGTTGAGGAGGCGCTGGTTGCGAACGGCGATACCATTTCAATGTCTGAGCCTGGGACAGTCAGACTCTATTCCAATCCCAGTGATGTTCAAAGTGCTGTAAGAGAAGGCTCCGATTTAATTCTTTCGGTGGATGGCCACGAGATCGTACTGAAAGATTTTTATTTGTCCGAAGTCAACATCCTTCAACTGAGTGATGACAATCTCGGAATGATCTGGGATACCGCCGTGTACCCTACTGAGAGCTCAGGGTTCGTTCCAATGGACTTCATCCCTGTGACCGGTGACGGCGCGGCCGGAGCTCTAGTGGCCGGTTCGACTGGGGCCGCAGGATTTGGAAGTGTCGCGCTTGGAACGTTGGCAGGCGTTGCCGGATTGGCTGGCCTTGGATTGGCCGCATCCAGTTTTAGTAGTGATAGTTCTCCGAGCAGTCGCGCCCGCTCTGATTCCGAACCGGAACAGCCTTCCCGACCTGCTACAACGGCCACGCCGATTCTCGACAGTTTCTCTGATACGGGAAGTGCGGGGGATGGTCTGACCAGCAACTCACAACCTACGCTAAAAGGGGTAGGAGCGACGCCGGGCGATGCTGTTACCCTTTACGACACCGATGTCACTACCGCTATAGGTACGTCAACGGTTGCTGCGGACGGTACGTGGTCGGTAAAACCGGGCGCGCCTTTGGCGGAAGGTTCTCACAATCTATCCGTCACCATGACGGACGCGGCCGGCAACGAAAGTGATCCATCGGCTACTTTGTCGCTGGTCATCGACACTACGGCACCGGATGCTCCATCGACTCCTGTTCTTGACTCAAGCTCCGACTCTGGAACTGAGGGCGATAACATCACTAACGACACCCGGCCGGCCATCACTGGATCTGGCGGAACAGCGGGTGACGCGGTCACGTTGTACGATACCGATGGCACGTCTGTGCTGGGTACCGCCACGGTAGCAGGCGACGGCACCTGGTCGGTCACGCCGGATGCGCCATTGAGCGAAGGTTCTCATGATCTATCAGTGACGATGACGGACAGCGCTGGCAACCAAGGTCTGCCGTCGCCGGCTCTAACGCTGGTGATTGATGCCAATGCACCGGGCACATCAACACCGGTTCTGGAAGCCGACTCGGATACAGGTGTCAAAGGTGACAACGTAACCAGTGAGACCCAACCAGTGCTAAGCGGCTCCGGAGCAATCTCGGGCGAGACGGTCACACTTTATGCCACGGATGGCATGACCGTGCTGGGAACTGCAACCGTAGCCGTTGATGGTACCTGGTCAGTTGCACCCGATGCTCCCTTATCCGAGGGAGTTCACGATCTGTCGGTTACCATGACTGACGAGGTTGGTATTGAAGGAGTAGCTTCAGCGCCTTTGACGGTAGTGATTGATGCGACCGCACCAGATGCCCCAGGCAATGCGCCTGTACTGGATTCTGCCTCCGACTCTGGTGTTCAAGGCGACAACATTACTAACGATACCCAGCCGACTATCACAGGGTCGGGCGGAACTCCGGGCGAGACGGCCACGCTATACGGGACCGATGGAACCACCGTTTTGGGAACAGGTACGGTAGCAGCCAACGGAACTTGGTCCATCACTTCGGATGCACCGTTGGCTGAAGGCTCTCACGACCTTTCCGTCACCATGACAGATGCAGCTGGTAACGAAAGTGATCCGTCCGCTGCGTTGTCACTGGTCATTGACACTGCGGCGCCCGATGCACCATCGGCTCCAATTCTGGATTCTGCGTCAGATTCCGGTGTTCTAGGTGATAACACCACCAACGACGATCAACCTGCAATCACCGGATCCGGTGCAACACCGAGTGACATCGTTACGCTCTACGATACCGATGGTACTACGGTATTGGGCACTGGAATCGTCACAGGTGATGGCACTTGGTCGGTAACGCCGGATGCGCCTCTGTTGGAAGGTTCCCATGATCTGGCCGTTACCATGACCGATGCCGCGGGTAATGAGAGTGATCCATCCGTTGCATTGTCACTGGTCATTGATACGACGGCACCTAACGCGCCAGCGGCTCCAATTCTGAATTCTGCATCAGACTCAGGCATTCAAGGCGATGACATCACCAACGCCACACAACCAGAAGTTACTGGCGCTGGCGCAACTCCAGGCGACATCGTCACGCTTTTCGATACCGATGGCACGACGGTCCTTGGGACTACCACGGTTGCCGGTAATGGCACCTGGTCCGTGACACCAAACGCACCGTTAACCGAGGGTTCTCACGACCTTTCCGTAACCATGACAGAAACGGCTGCTGGTAATGAAAGTGCGCCGTCAGCTGTTCTGAGTATTGTTATCGATACTACGGCACCTAACGCGCCATCGGCTCCGGTTCTGGATTCTGCATCAGACTCTGGCATTCAAGGCGATGACACTGTCTCTTATACACATCTCCGAGCCCA
>CAJXOQ010000054.1 GCA_913057975.1 uncultured Marinobacter sp. | reverse complement strand
GTGTATAAGAGACAGATATAGCTAAGTATATGATTCGCGACAACTGTGTAAGTATGAACACGGCCATGGCGCGGCGGCGATGTTTTGACGAGCTCGGTGCAATGAGTGGTAAACGTCGTGTTGCAGATGACTATGACTTGTGGCTCCGGTTTTCATCCAGGTTCCGGTTTCTCTATATACCTGAGTTTTATGCGTACTATCGGGTAATGGAAGACCAGATTTCCTCTGATAAAACCCGGCGTTTTGATTCCAACTGGCAAATCATTACCGACTTCAGGCGTGAATTCCCGGATGCAATGTCGAAGCAGGATTTCGACTTGGGGTTCGCAGCCTTCCATAATAGAAAGGCCCGTTATCTAGCAAGCCAGGGAGCGAAGGGTGGGGCGCTGGCCGAGATGCTCAAGGCGCTTAGGCTGCGCCCCTTCCGTCGTGCTTCGTGGCGCAGCCTTGCTGCTGTTCTTTTGAAGTAGACGATGACGGGTATAGGTACCGAGGGTTTGTAATGGCGACTGTTAGCGTAGTGACGCCAACCTACAATAGGGCCCGGTTTCTACCAGATGCCGTATCCAGTGTTCTGGCTCAGACATACGCTGATCTTGAGCTGATCATTGTGGATGATGGTTCCGTTGACCAAACGCGGAAAGTGCTCGAGCCTTTTTTTTCAGACAAGCGAGTTCGATATTTCTTTCAGGAAAACCAGGGCCAAAGCCATGCTCGAAATCTTGCCCTTGAGAAAGCAAAAGGTGATTTTATTGCATTTCTTGATTCCGATGACCTCTGGGCTCGGGATAAAATTGATAAGCAGCTGGCTGTTTTGCAAGAAAATCCCTCGGTTGACATCGTTCACGGTGATGAAGCGACGATTGATCAGCAGGGAGCTATCATAAGTCTGGACAACATGAAGCGTTATTCCGGTCGTATTACTCGGTATCTGCTGGTGGATAACAGTGTCAGCATCACCACTGCGCTTGTGAGGCGCAGTTGCTTCGATGAGATGGGCGGTTTCAATACATCAGTGGGTGTTGCTGATGACTACGAGCTTTGGCTGAGGTTTTCCTCCCGGTACTTATTTCATTATGAGCCGGGGATTGTTGCTTCCTATCGTGTAATGGCGGATCAGATCTCATCCGACAAACGTCGGCGGTTTGCTGCAAATGAGCTGATTATCCGAGAGTTTCTGGCGAAATATGGAGGGGTTTTATCGCTGAATGAGCGTCGCCGGGGTTTAGCTGGTTTTCTCTGTCGTAAGGCAAGATATTTTGCGTTCATCGGCGACCGTGGGGCTGCCGTTTCAGCGATTGCCCGTGCGGTACAACTTACACCATGGAGCCCGATTGTGTGGCGTAGTCTTTATCGCGTATTTAGACCAAAGCGATCTGCTTAAAGCGAATCCTTTGTTTAGAACATGGATTTCTATCCAAAGGCTGGAAATGCGATCTCTTTAAATGGAATCTGATTTCACATGGAAACGGAAAATGTAGTCATAGTGATGGGCGCAGATACTCCTACGGGTATGACGACGGTGCGTGCCCTCAATAAATCTCCCGTATTAGTAGTGGGAGCATACGAGAATCCAAATTCTGTTACTTTAACCTCACAATATTGGCATGCATTATACGAAGTCTCCGGAACTATTGATGTTCAGTTTGATAAATTAATTGAGATTTATAAAAGTAAGTTTTTGAATAAAAAAGTAATTTTACTTTTTACCGGTGATGAGCAAATTCTAGGATACTGGGAGTTTGGGGCTAAGTTAGAACAATACTTTACAATACCTATTGTAGGTCATGAGAGCGGAAAAATATTAATGGATAAGGCTCAGTTTCATGATTGGGCTATTGCAAAGGGTGTCGGTGTTCCACCTTCATTAACTATTCAAGGTAAACTGGATTTTGCGGAGCTTTCATCCTTTTCTTTCTTTCCTTGTGTGCTAAAGCCTAATGTAAGAACAAAGTCTTGGAATAAAAAGTTTCCTAATGAGAAGTTGTTAAGATTCGACTCGAAGCATAGAATGCTAGATTTTCTAGAGTATTTTCCTTTATTCAACTATTCGCCATCCTATTTGCTTCAAAAATGGGTCCCCGGTAATGATTCTAGCATCTACTTTGTTCTCTACGCACATGATTTAGATGGAAAACTATTAAGTCGAATTGGTGGGCGTAAAAGGCTGCAGTGGCCTCCGGACTTCGGATCTACTGCAGTTTGTGAAGTTTGCAATGATGAAGCGCTCTACAATGCAGGTGAAGAAATTTTAAAGCACTTGAGTTTGGTCGGTCTTAATTCTATTGAATTCAAGCGCGATCCGGATAGCGGAACCTTTTATGTCACGGAACCAACCGTAGGACGAAATGATTATCAGTCTGGTTTATCATCGTTTATGAAGTACAATCTTACCCATATTGTAGTTGAATCTATATTCTCCCCTAGCAACTATATTACTATATCAGATTCGAATTTTAGAGGCTTATGGATTGATGAGATTTCTGTACTTAGGCATCTAAAGAAAAATAATGTTTTTTTCTTATTTAATTTTTTGGCTCTTTTGGTGAAAAACCGGTTTTCTATTGGGTTTTTGTACTTCTCTATTAAAGATTCCGGTCCTTTCATTAAGATTTTCAAAAAAAATTTAAAAAAAATTACAAGGTCTAAATAAATTTATGTTTAGATTTATAAGGCGAATAATCAAGGTGAACTTAGATGCTTATTTCCTCTTCGAGGATTCTAAGTTCAATATAGAAGATAATGAAATACTTTCTGAAATTAATGTCGACGGTGTTGCGTATTGTTTGTTGAATGATGACTGGATTCCTTCATTGTTAACGTTTCTTGTAGATAATCAGTGTTTCGGTAAGGGGGCGGCTGTCAATAATAGGAAATATAATGAGATGATAAGTAGAGGGTATAAATGCGTTATTGCTAAATCAGAGGAGTCGGTCGTCGGTATGGGCTGGTTTTGTGTTCTGCCTAAAGAAAAATGGCCTGACTTTGCGAAGTTTCCCGATATTTCAGATCATGCAGCGCTCCTCTTAACTGATTTTGTCTCTCCACAATATAGAGGTAAAGGTATACATAAAAGGTTGACATATATAAGGAAGATTTTTGCTTCGAAGTATAAGCGTGATAGGGTTGTGTCGTTTGTTGGAGTTAAGAATGTAGAGTCAGCCCGTAACTATATAAATAATAGTACTCGGTATCGCCTTATTTATAATGTTATTCTCGAAATTTCTCGAGTCGGAAAAGTAAGTTTTTTTGTAAATAAAAAAAGGGAAAATTGGAATGAACTGTAGTTTCCGAAATACCTTGTGTACTCAATAAGCATAATTTCATTTATGCTTGGCTCGATGGCTGGGGTTCAAATTTATTTCTGGCTTTCTGGTTCTGGGTAGCTGCTCTGAGGGATACTAGTGTGGGAGGGAGCAATGGCAGTTATTGTCAAGGAGATAGATGAGAATGGTTTTAGAGCTATGGCAAAAGAATGGCAATGCTGCCTTGAGCAGTCGGACGCCAATGCTTTGTTTATGGGTTGGCCTTGGCTTTATAGTTGGTGGGAGGTTTGGTCTGGCAGCCTGGGTCTGGATTTACTGCTGCTTGGCGTATACGACGAGAACGATCAACTTGTTGGGATCGGACCATTTTATCAACGGGATCTGGTAACACCGCTGGGCTTTCGGGTGCGGCGTCTTCATTTGATCGGAAGCGCGTGGCATATAGCGCCGACCGTACGTACCGAATACTGCGGGCTAATATTGAGCAATGAGAGGGCCGGTGAAGCGTGTTCTGCTCTTATGGATACAATCGCTAGCTGGAATTGGGATGAGTGGGTTCTGTGTGATGTTGTAAAACATGAAGTGAATCTTCTCGAAAAGTACGCGAGGAATCTGAGTGATCGGACAGTCCGTGTTTTTCGAGGGCTCGATGACGGAGTAGTGATAAATACGTCGGGTGAATTTGGCCAGTGGCTAGCAAAGTTGGGGCGAAATACTCGGCTCAAGGCCTATAATAGGCGTAATTATCTTAGTCAGCGCGGGAATTTCGAACTTGCGGAACGTGATTCGTCTCAGGCTGGTAAATTTCTTTCCCAGTTGAATGAATTTCATCTAATGCGTTGGGGTAAACCTGCGTTTGATCCGGACGCAGTTCGATTTCACCGACTTTTTATGGCTCGATTGCCAGCATGCGGGGGGCGAGTCTATTGTTCTGAGCTTCGTTTTGATGGCACCTGTGTTTCTGTTCTCTACGATGTGGGAATTGGGGGGCAACGATTCAACTTGCAATCTGGCTATTTGGAACATTTTGACAAACGTGTAGCTTTGGGCTCACTTCATCTCGGCTTTGCGATCGAAGATGCTTTTAGGGATCCGGAAACTGTACGGTATGATTTATTGGCTGGTGGCGGTAAACATCAATATTATAAGCACCACTTCAAAGGGAGCCATGTTCAGTTCCATACCCTTCAAGTTGTGCGTAACCCATTGCTGCGTAGGGTTTACCGAACTCAAGAGTTACTGCCAGACCGCTGGAGGCGATCTATAAACAGATGGTTCAAGCTCTGATTGCACGTGCCTACTTCATAAAACAAGCATCGACAACTCCGCTTAAGGAGAAACCCGATGCCCGCGATCAAGACTGGCATTTATGGTAAAAAATCGTAATTGATGACTATGCCGTGGCATCATTACTCTCGAATAGCGAAAATAGTTTTAGACAGGCTAAAACCATTAAATAAGTCTAGAAGAAAGGGAAGTGAGCGTATGACGTATGAAAGGATGCGTGACCGCAGTTTGGTCCAAGCAGTACTTCCGTTCCTGATAGTATTTGGCGCCCTTTTCCTGCTTATCTGGCCCACCGTTGAAGGGATTGTCAGCCGCTGGTTTAAGTTTGACGAATCCTACTCCCATGGTTTGTTGCTTCTCTTAGTTTCCGTTGTTCTAGTTGCAAGGGCGGTAAAACGGGAATCACCTATTCTTGGCTTTTACCCGCTATGGCTGATTCCTTTTGCATTGGCGTTGCTAGCCTATGGGCTCGGCAACATTCTACGGGTGCAGGCACTGCAGGAACTGACCATCGTGCCGCTTCTTCTGGGTATCCTGGCTATTTTACTGGGATGGAAGCAAGTGCGTCCGTTTATTGTGCCAGTGGGCTTGCTGTTTTTCGCGGTTCCGGTTTGGGATTACCTGTCCTGGACGCTTCAGCTGATTACGGTTGAGATCAATCAGCTGTTATTGGGTTTGTTTGATATTGAGTTCGAGGTTGAGGGTGTATTTGTTTATCTGATCGGTGTGGGTGCCTTTGAGGTGGCCCATGGTTGTTCCGGCCTGCGCTATTTGCTGGTAGGGCAGTCGCTGGCGGCCTTATACGGTGAGCTGAACTTTCGGCGCGTGCGTTCCCGAATACTGTTCTTTCTAATTGCCGTTGTTTTGGCGTTGTTGGCCAACTGGATACGTGTGTTCGTGATTATCTACATGGGTTATGAAACCAACATGCAAACCAGCCTGATTGAGAATCACGATAACTTCGGCTGGTGGGTATTTGCCGCCACACTTGTGCCCTTGTTCCTGATCGGCCGGAGACTGGAGCTGGCCAAAGGTGAGCAAGTAGATATGGTTAAATCGTTGCCCGCTACGGATAAGGTCCAGGGCAGCCGTAAGGTATGGACCGGCGTACTTGTAACCGCAGCTCTGCCGACATTACTGGTCATCCTGCTGCCATCTTCGGTGGGACAAATAAAGCCCTCACCGGATGCTTTCGACATCAGCCTTGATGGAGAGCAGTACGCTCCGTTGTTCGGAAACCGTTTGAATGGATGGCGGCCACAGATGCGAAACCCAGATCTGGTGTTCGCCCAGACGTTGTTTGATCGTCAGGCTATCTCTCGAGAGGTTGGGCCAGAACAGCAACTGTTCGTGGGTGTATACAGTTATGCGCATCAGCGCCACAGAGCAGAACTTGTGCAGTATTGGAATCGAATTTACGACCGTAACGACTGGGTACCGGAGGAGTTTTTCAAGGTGATGTCGCCTTCAGATATTCCTCTACAGGGAGTGACGCTACGAAACCTTTCATCTGGCCATCGAATTCATCTGGCTTATGGTTATTATGTTGCGGGCCTTTGGGAGACTGACCAGTGGCGCGCAAAATTTGCCCAGATCGTGAGCTTTTTCAGCCTACGCACGGACGCATCTCTGGTTGTTTTCGGAGTAGCCTGTGATGAGTGTAATGGCGAGGAAGCTGTTGTCGATTTCGTAAGCGATATTTTTCCGCCGATTATCAACCAGGTTGATCGGCAGTTTGTTGAGTAATACTGGCAGGTTGTGGCTCTACAGAGGCGATAAGCTGCTCTAGCCGCTTTTCAAATGCCTGATGGTTGTCGATGATCCACTGTTGAGCTTCCAATGCCTTCGCATTAATAGTATCGCTCGACTCCGCAAAAACGTGTTGTAGACAGAGCTCCAGGCTTTCAACAGTTACCTTGTATCGTGTTCCAAGGCGCCAGGGGCGGTTTTCGGACCAGGGTACAAGATAGCCCCGGCTGGTCGTGACCAGTTCATTCATCGGAGGGGCGTTGGTAGTGACAACGACCGCTCCCGCAGACATGGCTTCTGCTAGTACCTGACCGTATCCCTCCACCTCTGAAGGAATGACAGCCACTGCCGCGCGGCACCAGAGTTCTTTCATTTCTTCATTAGACAGGTTCTTCTTCAGAATAATATTGGCCGGTAATGCTTGTTCAACAAGTGCGCTGTTTGCCACAACGATGAGAGTTGGCCATTCGGGATGCCTTTCCCAGGCGCCAATGACTGCAGAAGTGCCTTTCGATAGACTGGAGCCGGCCACATGCAGATAGTGTCCAGGCTGTTTTAGATGCAATTGTGTGGTTAACGCTCGCTTGGCTCCAGGGGTAGAGAATCCCAGGAATTCCACTTTGCCATGTAACTTTCTGAAGCGGCGTTCTGCTACTTGGGTTTTACAGAGTACTGCGTCGATATCAGTGAGGTAGTGGCTACGTTCGGAACGGAACCATTCCTGGTTTGGAATCAGCCAGTTGGGGCATTGAGGGTTAATGTAGTGAGGGTGGATATTTTCAAGATGAATCACAAGGTCCGCATTCTGGGTTCTGGCGCGGAATAAACGCCGGAGCATTCTCTGGAGCGAGTTTGTAAGTTCAACAGCATGTGCGGAAGGAAAACGCTTTTTCGCTCGCCCCCATTTTCCGGAAAGCTTTCGAATCAGGAGATTTTGGGGAGGAAGGGCCTTGACGGATACCTCATGTCCCAGAGATCGGATTGAATCCTTGAGCAGGTCAGCATCCTTGGTTAGTCCCCGGCCTGAACGTGTATATATGATTTCAACAAGCACTGAGATCTGTCGCTCCGATGACATAAAAAAACCCCGCCGAATGGCAGGGTTTTTATTCTAACATAATACGCTCTAAGCGATTATGTCCTTACTTCTTGGCTCGGCGACGCAGAGCCAGTCCGGCAATGCCTAGACCGAGGAGGGCAACGGTGCCTGGCTCCGGAACCTTGGTAGCCTCAACTTTGATCAAAAGGTCATCGTGGTTGTCGTCAACCTGGTTGTTGTCATCAAGGCTCAGGATCAAAGAGTCTGTACCTAGTTCATTGACAACAAAGTTGAATGAAGTCGAGCCGTTGGAGTTGCTGTTGTCCTGACTTTCCAGAATCGATGAGGACCTTTTATAGGTCGCAAACCCGAAATCCAGTGTGGTACCAGCTGTGCCGGTTACAATGGTGGAGAAAGTATTTCCAACAGTGCCTCTGGTCCTGTTGTTAAAAATCTCGACACCGTTGTACAAAAACACATTTTCCCAACCGGCTTCATAGCCAACGAAGGTAAAGGTCAGCCTGAACTTGTCATTGGAGGTGTAAACAACACTGTTTCCCAATAGGGCGGAGTCGCCTACGCTGTACTCTGGCGCGCCGTCGACAAAGTAACCTTTTGGATCAGTGCTTCCCGTTGCATAACTGTTATTGCCGGGGACATCGTAGGTTCCTGAATAAGAGCCAGAGCTATCCGTGCCGATATACGCCGCGTTTGCAAGGCCAGAAACGGCAAATGCTGCCGCTACTACTATGCCCTTCGAAAATCCTTTCATATTTACTACTCCAGTACGCTTTGGTTGTAACGTTTCAGTTACATCTAAGCATATTTCGGGCCAGAATTCATGTCGTTGATATATATAGAAAAATAATTTGTGTAGGGTGGGTATGTAAAATAATTGGACAACCTCGGGATTTACCTGCTGTCCGGTGCAAGTAACATACACCGCCACTATCTTTGGATAGTAGTTAGCTAGAGTTCGTTATTGCACCAGAAATTCAACCGTGTCTGATGCCTGGCTGGTCAATCCTTCCGAATCCACCACCCGGATCGTAAAATACCATCTGCCTTCAGTCAGGCCCTCAAGGGTATATTCGGTATGGTCGGACTCCGCCCGAACCTCTTGGTACAGATTATCCGGCGATTGCCCATAGTTGATTTTGTAGTGGCTGATTTCACTAAGCGAGATGCTGCTGCCATCTACGCGAGTGCCGGGGGCGCTCCAACTAAGGGTTACGATTGCAGTGTCAGGTTCGGTTGGTGTGGGTTGCGTTGTAGGAGTTTCTGGCTCGCTCACCAATTCCAGTGTGTAAGGGTGTAGGCCTGATTGATAGGCCTCTAATACGGTTACCCCTTCATTATTGAATACCTGATTTGCAGTGGGCTGTAGCAACGGCAGTCCATAACGCAACTTATAGATATCGGTGATGCCATCTTCTCGTGAGCTAATGTCGGGGGTGGTGGCAAGGTCCAGGCTTTGGATAACCGCTGCTGTATTGAGTTGTTCGCCGTTTTGCCCATCCGATATCGTCAGTGTGGCTTTGGCATCGTAAAGTAGCTCGTAGTATTCCATTGTGATTGCGGCTCGCTCATCCGCTGCCACGTCGATTTCGGCTGAATAAGTTGTGGCGGACTGTTTTTTCCATTCATCAATCAAAGGCTTACCGTTTACAAATAAGCGGACACCATCATCGGTGCTGGTGGTTAATTGATATCTACGAGTGCCTGCATCATGGGGCGGCACAAACCAACCCTGCCAGCGGATACTGAAGCGGTTGCTAGGCATATCCGGAAAAGGCCTGCCACTGCCCCAATTGTTCCGGATCGATTGGTCTTTTCGAGTGTAAAGGAATTCATCGAAATCAGTTCCGGAAAAATACTGGCCTACAAAGCCACCGGTGTAATTTGGTGCCTGAACGGGGGTGTCTCGCGGATCATTCGGGGCGGTGCCTGCCTGATACTCTTCCAGCACGCTGTAACCGTCGCCGTCCAGGTCAACGGATGCGTCTGACAGGTTCCGCGGGTCCAGGCCATAGGCGAATTCGTAGCCGTCGGGGATGCCATCTCCGTCAGTATCCGGTTTGGTAGGGTTCGTTCCGCTCCAGAACTCGTCCAGGGCACTGAGAAGGTCGCTGTCGTCGTCCGAGTTGGCATCGGTGGGCTCTGCCGGGCTGAGACCGTAGAAGACCTCCCAGTTATCGTATAGGCCGTCATTGTCTTCGTCGAGAGGAGGGTAGGTGGGTACGAAGGCGAGACTCCGTTCTGCATCGAAGAAGCCGACACGATAGCCCATCTCGTAAGCCTCTTCAGCGGTCATTTCCTGGCCGGCGGTGGGTAATCGCTGTGCGTAGCTGTGGAGATAATCGCCACTGATGACCTGGCGGCTAATGCCCGGGCCCTCCCAGGCCACGCTGAAGTGGTCGTCGTATCGGCTTTCTTTATGACGCACTTCGAAATAGTAGTGTTCTCCTGTTTCAAGATAGTGGGTCGGGGAGGTTTGTGAGGAGTATCGGTCATAGGCTTCAATGCGTGTGGCTCGACCCGTCGTTGCGGTCTGTTTCGCAGCTTCGGTATCTTGTGAGTCCGATAGCCAGAAAGCTGTTTCATCATCACCACTGACATAGAAAGTATATTCACCGGTTACAGGCGGCTCAATATATCCTCTGATCAACGTGCCATAGTTGTTGGCACGGTCTTCGAGCCGCTGTAATTGGTTAAGTTCACTGATTTCGTTTGGTGAGTTCGGATAGGTATCAGCGCTGGTTAGGGTGTCTATGGTTTCCCCGACAATGCCATCGAAATACCAAACATCCACTTTCCCCGGTGCACTCTCCTGAGGGATGGACGCGGTGGGGGGCAGTTTTTCGATATCCCTGAATTGCCAGCTTTGGCAGCCAGAGATGAAAATTACGGCGCTTCCAATGCCCAGAGCTTTGCCTACCGACATATGCGACCCTTCCTTCCATGAGGCCCGCGAAAACTGTTTTACGCGGGCCTTTAAGGTCAATGGTTTTACAAGGTAATTATTGTCGGGTAACTCAGTCACTGCCACCGGGTTCTAGGAACGTTTCGATATCGTGTCGTAGTGGTTATAGCTATTCTTTATGTTCTGCTTTTACCCTTGGTCTTCAAATTTCTCCAGTACCCGTCTTGCTTCAGTATCACGGCCGGTGGCGCGATAGGCTTCTGCCAGGTGCATGGCGATTTCCTCGGAATCCGGTTGCAGTTCGTGGGCTTTCTCCAGCACCGGCAGGCTTTCTTCTATTTGCCCAGCCTTGAGCAGGATCCAGCCGTAGGTGTCAGCAATGGCGGCGTTGTCGGACTTCAGTTCGAACGCCTTTCTGGCAAGTTCCATGGCGCGGTCATCACCTTTCTGATAGTAGATCCACGCCAGGTTGTTCAGTGCGATCACGTTCCGTGGGGTTATCTCAAGTAGTTTTTCATACGGCGGTATCGCCTTATCCGGTGCCTCGTTCTCCTGATGCAGCATGGCGAGATTCATCAAGATCTGGGGGTTCCGCGGGAAGGCCTGGCGCGCGTTCTCGAGGGATTCAGCAGCTTTGCTGGGTTGCCCGGACCGAGCCAGGGCGAGGGCGTGGGCTACTTCCAGTGAGGCGTTTTGCTCCAGTTCGATGGCAAGCTGATAGAGCTCAGCAGCTTGCTGGTATTCTTCCTGCCTTTCGAAATAGCGAGCTTCGATGCGGAAAGGAGCAGCGGATTCAGGATGTTGTTGTTTAACGTCTCTTAGAATGTCACGAGCCTCTTTGGTGTTGCCTTCAGCAAACTGGATGGCAGCCGCTTGAATACCGATTTCTTCATTATCCGGAAATAGTACGCGTCCTCTGCGTAAAACACTGGCCGCCTGATCCAGTTGTTCGCGCTGAGCCAGTTGGGTAGCAATGCCGTGATACACGGATGCAACGGCCGATTCAGCCGGGGCTGGGCTGGAGTCGTCTTCACGTTCCAGCAGGCCTGCTGTGAGATCATCGGCCCGCTGCGTGTCGTTGTCGATCAGAGCCGATTCCAGCAAAATCAATCTGGGGCCGTAGGCATCCGGATGTTGTTCACGGATCTGTTCCATCAGGGCCGTCAGTTCTTCCCGTTCCATTACCGCGGTCAGGCCTTGGAGTGTCTGACGGTTGTCCGGTGATACTTCAATGGCGCGGCGATAATAGTCTACTGCCTGGTCCGATTCATCACGTAATCGTGCGAGGTTGCCAAGGGCATTAAGCCCGGCAGGGTTATCGCTATCAGCTTCTACAGCTCTATGATAATACTGTTTCGCCTCTTCAATATTTTCGGCATTGGCGGCGACGTTGCCGCGAGTAACCAGCGCGGCAACACTTTTGGGTTGCTCATTTACCCAATCAGAAGCGGCGATCATTGCTGCATCGTTGTTGTCCGCGGATACATGGGCCTGGACGATCAGTAATCTGGCTTGCTCCGAGTCCGGATTGTTCTCCAGTACCCGGTTTGCCTCTGCTATGGCCCGTTCAGTCTGATTTGTGCGCACCAGATAGGTTGTATATCGCAGTCGCAGGCTGTTGTTGTCCGGGGCCAGGTCCAGGGATTTTTCGATAAACTGTTCGCCACTTTCGGTGTCGCCACTGATCAGTGAGGCGATACCTACAAGCGCCAGTGTGTCGGGGTCAGAATCCTGATCTTCCAGGTTGGCAAGGATTTCTCGCGCGCCTTCGGGATTGCGCATCTGAAGGCGGGTGGCGGCAAGCAGTTTTCGAGCTTGTTCGGAGTTACCCATATCGGCAACCGGGGCCAGCAGGGATTCAGCTTCCTCTGACCGGCCCTGGCGAAAGCGAATGATGCCGAGCATCAGTGCCGCCTGTTCCTGACCCGGTGCCTGGGCCAATACTTCTTCAAGATAACGGGCAGCATTATTCAGTTCGCCGTTGTTGAACGCCTCCTGTGCGGCTATCAGGTTGCTTTTTATAGTTCCGGGTGCAGATTTGGCGAGAATTTCCTCGTAAACAAATGCTTCTGAGGACTTTCCCTGCTCCCGAAGCACATCGATAAGCGCAGACATGGTTTCAAATTTCTGGAACGTCATAATGTCGTACTGACCTATGGTTTCCAGTGCGTTGACGTAGGCTTGTTCGGCCTTCGCCCACTCTTTAGCCGCATGGGCGATTCGGCCTTTTAGGAGCCACAATTCCACATGCTCCGGGTCGACTTCTTTGGCCTGCGCGACGAACTCATTACCCTGTTCCGTATTGCCTTCGCTGAAGGCAACTTTGGCCAGGCCAATTAATGGAAGGGCTGCGCTGGCGTCTAGATCACGGGCATCGGAATAGGCCTCGCCCGCTTCATCGGCACGGCCGGCTGCAAGGTGAATGTCGCCCCTGATCAGTGAGGCGTTAAGTTGCTGGATGCGATCTGGATCGTTCAAGTTGTCCAGGGCGGCCAGTGCTTCCTCATATTGTTGCTGCATCAGCCTGGCTTCCGCCCTGATCAGTGCTGCATCGTTGAGGTATTGCTGATCAATGGACTGTTCGTCGATGTCAGCGAGCAGTTGATCAAGCTGTCGTTCGGCGTTGCGGGCATCACCGGCGGTAAGCAGGTTGTTGACAATAAGAAGATATGGCTCGATGCGGTCTGGCTGCATCTCAATCGCACTACGCGCCTCCAGCGTACTGGCTTTGAGTTCACCCTGGCGCTGGAAAAAGCGCGACTGGTCCAGGTGGCTGAGGTACTGGATGTCCTCCTGGCTCATTTCTTCGCCGTTGCCGCCGCTGCAGCCGGCGATAGTCATCGATATGGCAACTGAAAGAAGGGTGGCACGTACTGCTAACACTGGTTTCATGGCCCTGTTCCTTTCCTTTTGGGGATTGTGATGGATTCCCTGCCTGTTACTCAGGCACTCGACGATTCAGAGGATGCCTCTATCCGGTATTTGTCAGTCAGGTTATAAAGCGTTGGCCGGGTGATGCCCAGTAGGCGTGAGGCTTGCGCCATATTGAAACTGCAGGACTGAAGTGCCTGTATAATAGCGGCACGCTCTGCGTTTTCGCGTACCTGCCGCAGGTTCAGTTGGCTTTCGGGGCCTTCGCGGTCGCAGTTCAATTCCAGGTCGGCAGCCGTCACCCGTTTGCCGTCCGCCATTATGGTGGCCCGCTTCACTTTATTGATCATTTCCCGCACATTGCCTGGCCATGGATAGCTCTTGATGGCTTTGATGGCGTCTTCGGTAAAGGCGAGGTTGGGGCGGTCCATCTGTTTGCCGAGAGATTGCAGAAGCGACTGCGCGATGACCAGTCCGTCTCCTTCCCGGTCGCGCAGGGCGGGCACGTCGAGAGTGATTTCGCTGATGCGATAATAAAGATCCTCGCGGAAGGTGCCCTGGGTGATGAGTTCCTGAACGTCACGGTGGGTTGCGCACACCACTCGTACGTCCACCGGGATGGGTTTCACGGCGCCTACCCGATCAACCATCCTCTCCTGCAGAAATCTCAGCAGCTTGGCTTGCAAGGCCATGGGCATGTCACCGATCTCATCCAGGAACAGAGTGCCTCCGTTGGCGCTCTCGATTTTGCCTTTTTTGCTCTGGGTGGCGCCGGTGAAAGAACCTTTTTCAAAGCCGAACAGTTCGCTTTCCAGAAGATTTTCCGGAATCGCGGCACAGTTGATCGCCGCAAAAGGTCTCTCAGACCGGTGGCTCAGGTCGTGGAGCGCACGCGCCAATAACTCTTTACCGGTGCCGGTCTCGCCGGTGATCAGTGTTGTCACATCCGTGGGTGCGACTTTCTCCAGAGTGCGGCAGATGGACAGCATTTGAGGGCTGGCCGCGACAATGCCTTTGATGTTGGTGCCGTTACGGTGGCGGGCGAGTTCACGGTTGTCGCGCTCAAGTTCCGCCAGTCTGAAGGCCCGGTTGACGACAAACGTCAGGATGTCGGCATCCAGGGGTTTCTGGTAAAAATCGCTTGCCCCCATGCCAATGGCCTTGACGGCGTTTTCTTTATCCTCACGCCCGGTGACCACGATGATTTTGGTCATGGGGGCCAGTCGCAGGACGTCCTCCAACAACAGAAAGCCTTCTGACGCTCCGCCGGGATCGGGGGGTAGGCCCAGATCCAGGGTGATCACATCGGGTTCAATTCTGCGTAGGGCTGCCAGGGCAGACTCCCGGTCAGCAGCAACAGTCACTTCCAGGTCTTCACTGAAACACCAGCGCATTTGGCTTTGCAGACCCGGATCGTCTTCTACTATTAAGAGTCGTCTACTCACAACGGCTACAAATCCCTTTCTGTCTTGTGATGGTCTAGTGTTGAAAACTCACACCCTGATTCTTAACCGAACATTGACACTTTGCAATGATAAGCTTGGGTGGATTTGTTTTTCGTCAGTTATTTGGCGCCTCTCTGTGGCTCGGTCTGGTCATTTGTCAGCGGTTCCGGCTCGATTCTCGCCGATGTTTGTTCTTTTTCAGGCCGGGCGAGAGGGAAGCGAATTGAAAAACAGGAACCCAGACCGGGTTCACTGGTAACGTCGATATTGCCGCCTACGTTGCGTACATACTCCCGAGCCTGATAGGCACCGATACCCATACCGGTCAGCCCCTTGGTGCTTTCAAAGGGTTTGAATAGCTGGGTCTGGATGAAGTCGTCAGTCATGCCGGCCCCTGTATCCTGTATAAACAGTACCACATTGCCACTGGCGGTTTTGAGGGCCAGGGTTATCTCGCCGGTCGGTGGGGTTGCGTCCTGGGCATTCTGTATCAAGTGGCCGAGAATGCTGCAGAGTTGCTCTCGGTCAGCGTTAATGTGGATCTTTCCGGGGGCTCCCGCCACCACCCGGGGTGCGGGTTGGTGGCGGGAATAATGTTCTGCCAGGTGCGTAATGACCTCGTTGAGTTCTACCACTTCGGTCACCAAGGTCTCGTCAGCCGGCTTGCGGATATGGTCCACCAGGTTGGACATTTTGCGAACTGCGTGGTCGGTGGTGTTGATCATGTCGTCAATAAAGGCCGGGTTCTCCCGGTGCCTGGGAGCATTTTTCACCAGCAACGAGAGTTGTGCAATCAGCGTTTTCAGGTCGTGGACCATAAAGGCCGAAGCCTTGCTGACGGCTTCGAACTGCATGGCTCGTGAGAGCCGGTTCTGTGCATCGGCCTGCGCCAGCAGGTTACAGGTTTGCCGGGCGACGACCTTGATCAAATCGAAGTTTTCCCAGTTTAGCTCCACCCGGGCGTAAGGGGGGCCGATCAGGGCGATACCATAGAGGTTGTTGCTGAGATACAGGGGAATGACCAGCCAGCCGTCGGGAATTTTCGAGATGGGGTCGGGAATTTCCAGCAGGTTGTAGGCAACCGGATCGCGCTGGTATTCGCGAAGGTCAATAATCCACTCACGTTCATCCAAAAACTGGACCAGTTCTGAGTTAGCGTCGATGGTGGTGTATTTCGGCGTCACAAGGTTCACAGCGGTTTTGAGCAGGTAGTCCCCTTGATCTTCCCTGATCCACAGCGCGCCAGCGTTGCTTTCCACCAGGCTGGTAAGAATGCGGATCACCCGTTCCGGCAGCGGCGGGTAGTCGCTGAGGTCCGCCATTTCGCGGGTCATTTTCAGCCATTCTTCCCGGTAATCGTACTTGTAGTCGAAAAAGTTCTGACTGATGAATACCATCAGCCGGGATCTGACGCGACGCGACGTCAGCAGAGTGGTCAGAAATACCAGGGCAATAGTGAGGAAGAGTACCTGAAGGGCCTCTCCCCAATCACCGCCGAGGGTTTTTACGTAGTAGCCGCCCAGTGCGAGAAACAGGAGGTAGGCACCGGCCAGGAGCAGGGTTCCTGCATGGAATACCGCCGAGCGGGATAGCTGAAAATCCACCGGCTGTTTGCGGGTATTGATGACGTTGACGGCAAACAGAGGCACCAGCACTGCGTTCACCAGGCCCCTGGCGTTCCAGAACGAGTCTGCTACCTGGCCAAACAGTAGGGCGTCGGCGTACATGAAAAAGTCGAAGGCAAACAGGGTGGCCACTGCGATGCAGACATACTTCATGCTGGAGCGGCCGAACGACAGCGAGTTGCGCCAGATCTGTTCAACCAGCGACAGCCCTAGCAGGGAGAGGGCGATCTGGCCAATCACTTTGGTTTTACCGTCGAGGATGGTAAAACCGAAGGCGTATTCCATTGCCCCGGAACCGAGCAGCAGGACGACCAGGGTAATCGTGGCGGTTGCCAGGATGCGACGGAGGCGGCCCACCAGGTTGGCGGTGCGGAAGGAATCCCGTAGCAGGGCGAAAAGCACTATGATCCAGGCCGCGTCCCGCAACAGTTCGAGCGTGTAACGGATGAAAAATCCGGGTGTTCCCCATACGCTCTGGGTGATTAGCGACCCGGCCCAGATCAGGGTAACGAAAGAGGCCAGTACGAGTGAGCGGTCGATATCCCGCCGAAAGTATCGCGTGGCAATAGCCAGCCCCAGCAGTCCATAGGCTATGGCTGCAGCGGAATGACTGATCAGGCTGAAATCATTCAGCATGGCTCGCGTCCTGCGTTATGCGCCATTGTTTACACCGGTTTTTTATTCTCGCGGTAGAACCGAAATATTTCTTTCAGCGGCCGCCTTTGGGTGAACTCGAACTCCCGTGCGAACGCTCTGCCATCAATCACGACAGGATACTTGAAAAAGTGCATCAGATACGATGGAAAACTTCGTAGATTCAGCGTGCGGAGTATCAGCCTCGGCAGCAATGGCGGAATAGATGGAATCGGAATTCGCTTACAGCCGCAGAGCTTCAGGGCGTGCTGATACGCCACCCAGTCTTCCGGTGCCACGTTGAAAATGCCCCGCTGGGGTTTGTTGTAGGTGAGCACGATGGCATCGGCCATGTCATCAATATGGATAAACTGCATCATCGGTGAAAAGCCGGCCAGAACGGGTGCTCGCTCCATGCCCAACAGGGTACTGATGGAGTTGCGCACGCCCGGGCCGACGATGTTGCAGGGCCGCAGAATGGTGATATTCAGATCCGGATAACGCCAGAGGTAAATGTTGGCGAGGTTCTCCAACTCGACCGAGTCGATTAGATCGGCGCTCAGCCCCGCACTTTTCAGCGGAGCTTCCTCGTCAATCAGCGCCGGATTGTAGGCCACCGCGCCATAGACGTGGAAGGTCGACAGGACCACCACCCTTTTGATGTTGTACTTGTGGCTTAGGTCCAGCAGTTTCTGGGTACCGAGCACGTTGGCGTTGTAGCGGCGCATTCGGGTCAGCTGACTCGACATGATGCGGCCGAGGTGGATAACGCCGTCAAACTGGTAACGCCGGAAAAGGTCCTCGAAGGAGCGCTTGTTGAAGTCAATGCAGTAACTGGGGATATCGTCGCCCAGATAGACCTGTTCACGAAAATCCACGGCAACGAGATTGCAGGTATCCCGCAGGCGGCTGATCACCTGTTGGGCCAGGGCACCGGCTGCACCCGTCACAAGAATCTGGGGTCTGCGTTTTTCAACCATCAGAACAGCCTTTTCCTTTCGCTCAGTCCGGTGTCGATCAATGCACTGATCGCTGCCTTCACCTGTTCCACCCGTTCCGTCACCTGTTCTTCGGGGATTTCGAGGTCATCAAATACCATTGGGTCGCCAAAGTTGAGGTGGACTTTCGCCGGCAAGACGAGCGGCATGGCCAGTGGTGCGTAAGGAATGCCCAACCATCGAGCCAGTGGTTTGATGTTGGCGATGGCGGGAATGGTTTCCTCGCACCCAACCACGCCCACGGGCACAATGGGCGCGTTGTACTTCATGGCCAGGTGCATGAAACCGTTGCCGAACCGCTTGAGCTGATATCGATCCTGATACAGCTTGCCGGAACCACGAATGCCTTCGGGGAATACAATCACGGCCTCGCCGTTGGCCAGCATCTTGGCACAATTGGTGGGGTCGCCCAGAACCGCACCAAACTCGTTCAGTAAATTGCCGAGGTAGGGAACGGTTGGGAAAAAACGTTCGATCATTGCTCGGGGGATTCGGGGATTTTTCTCGCGGGAGGCGAGAGCGTAGGCAATCAAAAGGCCATCAATCGGCAACTGCCCACTGTGATTGGGAACGAGAAGCACCGGCCCCTCTGAGGGAATCTTGTCCACACCGGTGGCTTTGACCCGAAAATACTTTTCATAGATCTGGCGGGTGAGGGAGAAACCGTACTTCATCACTTCGTTGTTATAGCCCCAGGGATCATACCCCAACGAACCAATCGGCTTGCGGATGCGATTGATGTGGTTGTCCAGCTCCGCCGGGATCAGTCGGGACTTCAGAATCGATGCTAGACCCATGTGATTTTTACTCTCTTCCTATCATAACGCCAAGGGTATGGCTCTGACCCGCATTCAGCACACGGTAGTCACCAAGGGCATTGGCACTTTCAACGCACAGCATGGACTGCCAGGCAACGTCAGGAAAATCCGATAAACGTGCCGCCTTCTCCGGCCCCGGATTCCAGACAACCGTGGAGTCGCTGCCAATGGCGGCGATGCGCTGGTTCCCGGACGGGGTTTCAACCATCAGCGAATGACCGCTTTCGTAGATGCGGTCAGTTTCACCCTCGAAGGTCACCGGGCCTTGCTGTGTGTGGTAACTCCAGTCTTTCAGGGAATCTACATATCCGCAGTTCTCGAGGCCCGTGACCCGGGTTTTGGAAATGTCCGGGGTCGGAAGATAGGTGTGAAGTGCCTGGGTAAAGGCCAGAGGCTCCGAGCCCGAATTGCTGGTGGTTAATGCCAGTTGGCAGCCGTTAGCAGAAAAGTGGAAGGTCATCAGTAACCGGGCGCGGCCGTTCCAGGCATCGGAAAAGTCATTGTTTGCGTCCAGAGAAAGGCTGATCTCCACATCGTGCGCGGTTTCCTGCACATCCTCCAGTTCCCACACCGCAGTGCGGGCAAACCCGTGGGAGCTGGTGGTCAGTAGCCTGCGGCGAACTTCCGGGGGATTTTTCTCGGGCGCCCCAAACCAGGGCCAGCATATGGGGATGCCACCACGGATGGCCACGCCGGGTTCAAAACGCGCGATGTCGCTCATCCACAGCCAGTCTGGCTCGTCGCGGGCGGCAAAGTGGGTGAGGTGAGCGCCCTGCAGAAAAAGGCGGGCGCGGAACAAGGGGTGATGTACCTCCATGGCTTCCAGTTGCCCGACGGTTGCCCATCGGGTGAACGACCAGTGCCCGGGTTTTAGTGTCACGTAGTGCCTCGTTACAGCGTTCTGAGTGGTCAAAGGATTGTCGGTCTGAGTTCGGCCAGAGTTCCGGCCATAGTTCCGGCCATAGTTCCGGCCAAAGCTCCGATCATCATTACGGCATGTCCTTATACTCAGGGTAAATTAAAACTGTCCTTACGGCGAGAAACCATCATAAAATCGGCCGTCCCCGTCGGAGTTTGATGAATGATTGACCAGATTACTGCCTCAGTTCCCGAGCCTTGTCAGGCTGGACTCGATCTTTCGACGCCGGGAAGCGATCAGTGGCTTGATGACTTGGCCGATGGTCTCACGGAACATGGCTGGATGAGCCAGGATGTGTCGGTGCTGTTAACCCCGTCCCTTTTAAAGGGTCTTCGCAGTGAAGTTCGGATACTGGACCGGACCGAGGCACTGCGTAAGGCGGGTGTGGGGCGTGGTCAGGACTTGCTCCAGGACAGATCCGTAAGGCGGGACAAGATTGCCTGGCTGCAGGGGGTGACACCAGTTCAGGCGGCGTTGTTCGAGTTCTTCGAGTCGGTCAGGCTGGGGTTGAATGAGCGGCTGTTCCTGGGGCTGAAACGGTTTGAGGCGCACTACGCCACCTATCACAACGGTGACTTTTACCGTCGCCATGTGGATAGCTTCCAGGGCAGGGCGTCGCGGGTTGTCAGCCTGGTGTTGTACCTCAACGAGGGTTGGCAGGAAGCCGACGGCGGCGCGTTGCAGATTTTCAATCGTGAAAACGAGAACGAGGTATGTGGTGTCATATTGCCGCTGGCAGGGCGGATGGCGCTGTTCATGAGCGAAGAGATTCCCCATGAGGTGTTGCCGGCCCACCGTACCCGTTACAGCGTCGCCTGCTGGTTCCGATGCGATGAAGTGCCACTGCCATTGTAGTGCCGGAACCCTTTTGCTAATATGCGCGCCGCTTTGAGGGATTTCGCCCCAAAGCCCGTTATGGTGGCTCCATTGGTGCCTCCGCAACGATAAACCGTGAACCCGGTCAGGCCCGGAAGGGAGCAGCCGAAGCGGTGGACTTGTGTGCCGGAGTGTCGCTGGTGGAGTCACCCCCAGATTTCCCGTTTTTACGTCCCCGATTATCCCTCTCTGATTGCGTCTTGTTGGCTTCTTCTAACACCCTGACCGTGCTATGGTTAAACCCATTTTTAACGGCAGTTGGCAGAACATGAGCTACCAGGTACTTGCCCGCAAGTGGCGCCCCCGGACATTCGAAGATATGGTTGGCCAGGAGCATGTGCTCCAGGCGCTGATTCACGCTCTGGACAACCAGCGGCTGCACCATGCCTATCTGTTTACCGGCACCCGGGGCGTGGGCAAAACCACCATTGGCCGCCTGCTGGCCCGGTGCCTGAACTGCGAGACCGGCGTTACCGCCACACCGTGTGGAACCTGCTCCAGTTGTCAGGAAATCCAGGAAGGGCGGTTTGTGGATTTGATCGAAATCGATGCAGCCTCCCGTACTGGCGTGGATGATATGCGGGAACTCACCGACAACGTCCAGTACTCGCCAACCCGTGGCCGCTTCAAGGTGTACCTCATTGACGAGGTGCACATGCTGACCAATCAGTCCTTTAATGCCTTCCTCAAGACCCTTGAAGAGCCCCCGGAGCACGTCAAGTTCCTGCTGGCGACAACGGATCCCCAGAAGCTGCCAGTGACCGTGTTGTCCCGCTGCCTGCAGTTCAACCTCAAGCGGATGACGCCAGAACACATTGCCGGGCACCTGCGCCACGTACTGACCCAGGAAGGCATTCCTTTCGAGGAACCGGCCCTGTGGCTACTGGCACGTGCCGCGGATGGCAGTATGCGGGACGCGCTGAGCCTGACAGACCAGGCCATTGCCTTCGGCAATCAGACGTTGAGCGGAAGCGACGTCAGCAACATGCTCGGTACGATCGACCAGAGCGATATTGAGAACCTGGTGAATGCGCTGGTGGAGGACGACGGGCCCGCACTGTTGTCTGAAATCAACCGTATTTCCGATTTTGCGCCGGATTACAGCGTGATCCTGGCGGACCTGCTGTCGCTGTTCCATCGGGTAACCATGGAGCAGGTAGTGCCGGGTAGTGTCGACAATGCCCTTGGGGATGCCGCGCAGGTGGAATCCCTGGCGCGCCGGCTGAGCGCGGAAGACGCACAACTGTTCTATCAGGCCGCGCTGATGGGCCGTAAAGACCTGGCGGTCACACCGGATGCCCGCATGGGGTTCGAGCTGTCTCTTATACACATCTCCGAGCCCACGAGACGGACTCCTATCTCGT
>CAJXOQ010000053.1 GCA_913057975.1 uncultured Marinobacter sp. | reverse complement strand
GAGATAGGAGTCCGTCTCGTGGGCTCGGAGATGTGTATAAGAGACAGCCCTCAAGGTAGATCACATAACCGGCATCGGTGTTGAAAAGCTCATAGTTGTAGCGGACGGAATCGGACTGGTAGGTCCGGTCCATCAGGTTGTCCTTCACCTGCTCAAAACTCAGCAGGTTGCTGGCACTGTAGTTGGTAAAGCCAATACCAACCGTGTACATCAGCGGGAAAATAACAAACACCCCCATACCGGCTACTGCGGGGAAAATGTAGCGATGGGCGTAGAGTTTCTTGTTCACGAACACAAACACCGCTGATGCCGTCAGCACCAGGAACAGCATCGCGAACACGAACTCCTGCTGGGCATACAATGCCAGTATCAGGTAGAGCGCCATGCCTACCAATGCGGCCAGGGCACCCCACTTTAGAATCATTCGGGTCATTGGAAGTCTGCTTTCGGTTCCGGGGGAGGACAGGGTTTCCGTTATCATTGTAGTCAGCCCGTTTAAAGCCGTCGCCAACGTCTGGCGAGGGCAGGTTTACAACAACAGGTCAGCACGGCTGGGAGAACCATCGGCACGGCGGCCGACGGCACTCCCATCACGGGCATTACCGGGTAATGCGCTGTGCTGCTGAGTTCAGGGCGTCCTCAACGGGCTGTCTTCCAGATGTGATGTTCTGCAAAGCCGGTCCCATGGAGGACCAGAAAGCGCCCATGGCAGGCACACTCGGCATGGGTTCACCCAACTGGGCGTTTTCAAACGTCGCCGCAATATTCGGGTTGGACGACAGCTCGTCCATGAATTCCTTGTTGGCCACGGCCCCCAGGGGAACATCGTTGTTCACCATTTTCAGGCCTTTGACAGACAGCGCGTAGTTCTCAAGGAACTCTACCGCCAGGTCCTTATTGGGGCTGGCCGTATTGAGAGTGGCCGCCATCACGCCAACCATGGGTTTGCTGGGCTGGCCATCGACGGTGGGCAACTTGGCAACGCCAAAGTCAATGTCGCTCTTCTCCAGGTTACCCCAGGCCCAGGGGCCGTTGATCATCATTGCGGTTTCGCCCTTGTTGAAGCTGGACTCCATGGCGCTGTAATCCGCACCACGAGGCATCACGCCTTCTTCAATCAGGGTTGTGAGCATGTTGGCACCCTTCATGGCACCCTCGTTGTTCACACCGGTGTCCTTGACGTCGTAGCTGCCATCGTCGTTCTGGGCAAAAATGTAACCGCCGGCCGCGGCAATCATTGGCCAGGTGAAATAGGTGTTGTTGTAGTCCCAAAGGATGGCGCGCTTGCCATCTTCCGCCAGTTGTTTGTGAATGGCGGGAATGTCCTCGAAGGCGGTTGGCGGCTCAGGCACCAGATCTTTGTTATAGATCAGGCCAATGGACTCTACGGCCATGGGATAACCGTACATCTTGCCGTCGACGGTCACAGCATCCCAGGTGAAATCGAAGTTCTCATCGATAACACGCTGTGACGGCTTGACCTCGGAAATGATGCCGCTTTGCGCCCACTCGCCGAAGCGGTCATGGGCCCAGATAAAGATGTCCGGGCCATTGCCCGTGGCGGCTGATTGCTGAAACTTGTCAGTGGCGCTGTCTGGATGAGCCACTTCAACGGGGATGCCGGTTTCCTCGGTAAACCAGTCACCCACTTCCTGCAGGCCGTCATAGCCTTTGTCGCCATTGATCCAGACCAGGAGCTTGCCTTCCTCGATCTCGGCGTGAGCCGGTGCGGACATGCCAAAGGTTGCTGCAACAATGGAAGCTGCGAGTGAACTACGGATAAAAGTTCGACGATTCATCAGGTGTTTCCTCTGCTTGTTCCTGCCTTATTCTTGTTGTCCGCCCTGACACGAGGTTGGCCGGGCGGGCTGAACGCAAATCTTTTTATTGCGAGTAACCGAACTGTGTTGCAATTTGCTGTTGCTGGCATCAGCCCTGATTTCATTCCCTGAGGCGTAGAACGGGGGAGTAGTGAGGCGTAGTGAATTCCGTCTACCACCCACCGTTCAGGTCTGGTTTGATTGGATAACCACAACAATAAATGGAACCGGAGCCCATTGCATGAGCCAGACCCCGAAAAAAACCAGGTTTACCGCCGGCCTTGTGACGTGCCTTTCGCTTGCCGGCTGCGCCGGTGGCCAGTTCGAGACCGCCGCCCCACCCTCAGACAACCGCGCTGTTTCAACCGGCGGGATGTGCACCGCCACCCAGGCAGAGATGACCATTACCGTCGGCAATGCCTTCAAAGACGGCGACTGGGTGCGAGACTACTACAGTGGCAACAAGGCACAGGTGACAAATGGCCAGGTCACCCTCACCCCGGCCCCGGACGCCGAAGGCCTGTTACTGCTGGAAGCCGTCGACACCCCGGCACAGAGTTTCACCTGGGCGGGCGCGACGGTCTACTTTACCGTGACAGATCGCTTTGCCAACGGCCGCACCGACAACGACCAGAACTACGGCCGTAAACCCGACGGCAAAGATGAAATCGGCACCTTCCACGGCGGGGATTTCGCCGGCCTGACAGAGAAGCTGGACTATCTGGAAAATCTCGGCGTCAATGCCGTCTGGGTCACCCCACCCTTCGAGCAGATTCATGGCTGGGTTGGCGGTGGTGACCAGGGGGACTTCCAACACTATGGGTACCATGGCTATTACGCTCTGGACTTCACCCGCCCTGACGCCAACTTCGGCACCCACGAGGAATTCCGCACCCTGGTGGACGAGGCCCATGCCCGTGGCATCCGTGTGATTATGGACGTGGTTATGAACCACCCGGGCTACGCAACCCTTCAGGATATGCAGACCTTCAACGCTGGCGGGCTGCGCGAAGGCTTCGAGAAGCACCTGCCCGAGCAATGGGGCGACTGGCGACCGGAATCCTGGGAGAACTTCCACGCCTACCATGCGCTGATCGACTACGATCATCCTGGTTGGGCCAACTGGTGGGGCAAGAACTGGGTTCGCGCCGGCATCGGCGACTATGACACACCGCCCAAAGCCTCCATCGATCCGGTACGCGGCTCCCTCGCCTTCCTGCCCGATTTCAAGACGGAATCCACCCAGGCAGTGGACCTGCCCGTCTTTCTGAAAAATAAGGAAAACACTCGTGCCACACAGATTGAAGACGCCACCGTCCGGGATTATCTGATCACTTGGCTGACCGATTGGGTGCGCGAGTTCGGTGTTGATGGTTTCCGGGTGGACACCGCCAAGCACGTGGAGCCGGAGGCCTGGAAACAACTGAAAACCGAAGCTCAGGATGCACTGGACACCTATCGCGCCAATAATCCCGGCCAGCCGCTGCCAGCGGAGGCGTTCTGGATGGTCGCGGAGGTATTCCCCCATACGGTGACCCGAAGCAGTTACTTTGATGCCGGATTCGACGCCGTCATCAACTTCGACCTGCAGGAGGAAGCCCAGGCCGGCGCAGCTTGCCTGCCCGCCATGGAGCCCATCTACAGCGAGTATTCCGACAAGATGCACGGCGACAAACCCTTCAACGTCATGAGCTATATCTCATCCCACGACACCCAGCTGTTCAGCCGCATTGCCAACAACCAGCCGGCGATGCAGAAGCGGGCCGCCGCCGCCTTGCTGTTTACACCGGGCACCAGTCAGATATTCTACGGAGACGAATCCGGTCGCGCTTTCGGACCCACGGGTTCTGACGGCCACCAGGGCACCCGTTCGGACATGAACTGGACCGACATCGAAAATGGCACGGCACAGCCGGTCCTGTCCCACTGGACAAAGCTGGGCCAGTTCCGGGCACGCCACCCGGCGATTGGTGCCGGGGAACACAAGCAACTCAGTACCAAACCCTACGTCTTTTCAAGAACCCACGGCGACGACCGGGTGGTTATCGCCTTCGGCAAGGAGTAATCGTGCCAAACACCCAAACAGCAGGATTCACACCGGAAACCCCCCTGATTCTGGGAATGATGCGGCTCCATGACCATCCAAGCCTCACGCAACCGGCCCGGCTTGCGGACTGGATTGCGGCGCGGTTGGATGACGGCCTGAACGTGTTCGATCATGCCGACATCTACGGCGGTGGCGAGTGCGAACGGCTGTTCGGGGATGCATTACGGGCTCACCCGGCCCTGGCCCAAAACCTGCGCGTGATCACCAAAACCGGCATTGTATCGGCCGACCGGGACACCTCGCAGTGGCGGGTAAAACACTACCGGGCCGAAGCGGATTATGTGGAGAACGCGATCAACAAGGCCATCGCCTCACTGGCGGTAGAACAGATTGACACCTTTCTGATTCACCGTCCTGACCCGTTGATGCAGGCCGAGGACGTCGCGCGAGTGCTGGAAGCGGCGGTGTCCGCGGGTAAGATTCGCCAGATCGGCGTCTCCAACTTCCTGCCCGAGCAATGGCGATGGCTGGCCCGGAACACCGAGCTACGGCTGGTGTGCAATCAAAGCCAGTTATCCCTGGCCCACACCGATCCGTTGTTCGATGGCACCCTTGAAGCTCATCTTGCGGATGGACTGCGCTGGCTGGCGTGGTCTCCGCTGGGTGGTGGCGGCCTGGCGGACCGAATCCCGGCAGAGCTGATGGAAGAGGCTCGGGAAGAAACCGGTCTGGATGACACCGGCCTGGCTATCGCCTGGTTACGACAGATTCCCGGAACGCCCATACCCGTGCTGGGCTCCATGAATCCCGAGCGTATTCACTCAGCGCTCAATGGCGCTCGAAGCCCTATGCCACGGGGCCTCTGGTACCGGCTTCTGGAATCGGTTCGCAATACCGCAGTTGCCTGACCCGGAAGTGCGTTGTGACGTCCGTCAACGCCTGACAAATCGTTACACAACTTCCACCTTAGTCCGATTGTTGCTTTTGCAGACAGCCGCGACACTGGTCCTGATCCACAACAACAATATCAGGGCCCGCGTTGCCGGCCCGGCGCGACCAAGGAGGCCTGTGCCAATGCTCTGCAAGAAGCTGCTTCTCTCTTTGTTACTGACCCTGCTGGCGGCGGCTCCCGTTGCGGCGGAAACCCTGAAAATCGGGCTTAACTATCCTCAGACCGGCCGCTACAAGGATCAAGGACTGCAACAACGCCTGGGGGCTTTTCTGGCGGTTGATGAAATCAACAAAGCCGGCGGCATTATGGGGCGTGAAGTGGAACTGGTGATACGCAATACCTCCGGTGATCCAGACAAGGGCGCCCAGAACACCGCTGAGCTGATCGACAGCGAGGGAGTGCAAATGCTGTTTGGCGGCGTGTCCAGTGCTGTTGCCATCGCCTCCGGAAGGGCGGCAAGGGATCGAAACCATATCTACTTCGGTACCCTGACTTACTCCAACGCCACCACCGGCGCTGCAGGTCATCGTCACATGTTTCGCGAACCCTATAACGCCTGGATGACGGCCAAGGTTTTGAGCCAATATCTCAACACCCAGCATGCCGGCGACGAATACTTTTACATAACGGCAGACTACACGTGGGGGTGGTCAGTAGAAGAATCGGTGCGAAAATTCACCAACACGAATGACACCCAAACCCACCAGGGCGTAAAAACGCCCTTTCCTCGCGCGTTGATTACGGATTTTCGCCAGGCCCTGGAACAGGCGGAGCAAAGCGGCGCCAAAGTCCTGATGATGGTGTTGTTCGGTGACGACATGGTGCGTGCGCTGAACGTAGCCTACGAAATGGGTTTGACGAAGAAGATGCAGGTTGTGGTACCCAACCTCACACTGGGCATGGCCCGCCAGGTCGGCCCCACCATTATGGAAGGCGTCGTGGGCGGCTCTCCCTGGGTATGGAATGTTCCCTACGAGTACAACTATGATCGTGGGAAGGAGTTTGTAGAAGCCTTCTCGCGCCGTTACGAGATGCGCCCGTCCACCGCAGCAGCATCTTCCTATAGCATTGTTTACCGGTACAAGGATGCCATTGAACGAACTGGCGTCACCAACACTCGTCAGATCATTCGTGCCCTGGAGGGCGACCGTTACACCTTCCTCAAGGATGAGCAGTACTGGCGGGAGTTTGACCACCAGAACATTCAGACGGTCTACGTCGTAAGGGTGAAGCCCCGCAATCAGATCATGAAAGACGAGTACTCGGCCGACTACTTCGAGATCATTGATTCCATGCCCGGCGACGAAGCTGCTCAAACCCGGGAGGAATGGGAGGCCAGGCGGAAGGAAGCCGGACAGCCAGCCTCACTCTAGTCAGCAAGCCGTGTCGTGCCGCTGCCCGAAGGACTCAGATCAGCGGCACGACACGGCAAGTCAGTGAGTTACCGGCTGAACGCCGGTAACGGTGCAGGTTCCGGAATCAACTCTCGCGAGCTTCTTCCCATGTCTTCAGCAGCTCTTCGTAGCGGACGGTCTTGCCTTGCGGCTTTTCGTTGTCCAGCTTCTGCTTGGGCGCACCCGGCTGATCCAGCCAGTACTGCGGATCACGTTTCTCGTTAAGCTTCGGGCCGCAATTTGGCATAACGCTGGCGCGCTCAAGACGCTCCATCACACGGTCCTGAGCCTCGGCCAAACCGTCCAGTGCTTTCTGCGGTGTTGCTTCGCCACTGGCCGCCTGAGCAATGTACTGCCACCAAAGCTGAGCCAACTTCGGATAATCCGGGATGTTGGTGCCTGTGGGCGACCACTGAACACGGGCGGGGCTGCGATAAAATTCAACGAGGCCACCGAGCTTGGGTGCCATTTCGGTCATGGCATCGGATTCGATATCAGATTCACGGATTGGCGTCAGGCCAGCGATGGTTTTCTCCAGGGAAACGGTCTTGGATACCGTGAACTGGGCGTACAACCACGCCGCGAGACGACGCTTCTCAGGAGTGGACTTCATGAACGTCCAGGAGCCAACGTCCTGATAACCCAGCTTCATGCCTTCCTCCCAGTAGGGACCACGGGGAGACGGTGCCATGCGCCACTTCGGAGTGCCATCCTCGTTGACCACCGGCAGACCATCTTCGATCATGCTCGCGGTAAAGGCGGTGTACCAGAAAATCTGCTGGGCAACGCTGCCTTGGGCCGGTACCGGACCGGATTCAGAGAAGGTCATGCCCTGCGCTTCAGGTGGAGCGTACTTATCCAGCCAATCAACGTATTTGGTGGTTGCATACACTGCCGCAGGACCGTTAGTCGCGCCGCCACGACTGACGCTTGAGCCTACAGGGTGGCATTCATCCACGCGGACGCCCCATTCGTCCACAGGAAGACCATTTGGCAACCCCTTGTCGCCTGCGCCTGCCATGGAGAACCAGGCGTCAGTGAAGCGCCATCCCAGTGATGGGTCTTTCTTACCATAATCCATGTGACCGTAAACGCGCTCGCCGTCGATTTCTTTCACGTGCACGGAAAAGAATTCGGCGATGTCCTCGTAGGCGGACCAGTTAACAGGCACGCCCAACTCGTAGCCGTAGATATCCTTGAACTGCTTTTTCAGATCAGCCCGCTCGAACCAGTCGGCACGAAACCAGTAAAGATTGGCAAACTGCTGATCCGGCAGTTGGTAAAGCTTGCCGTCGGGGCCGGTGGTAAAATCCAGACCAATAAAATCATTAAGGTCGAGGGTCGGCAGGGTAAGGTCTTTACCTTCCCCGTTCATAATGTCCTCTACGGGCATCACCTTACCGTAGCGGAAGTGTGTACCAATCAGGTCGGAATCGTTGACCCAGCCATCGTAGATGTTTCGACCGGACTGCATCTGTGTCTGCAGCTTTTCAATGACATCGCCTTCCTGGATCAGCGTGTGAGTCAAATTGATGCCGGTGATCTCACTGAATGCTTCAGCAAGCACCTTGGATTCGTATTCATGAGTAGCGATGGTTTCCGAGACCACGTTGATGTCCATGCCACGAAACTGCTCAGCAGCCTGGATGAACCATTCCATCTCCTTCATCTGCTCTTCTTTGGTCAGCGTGGAGTTCTTGAATGCCTCGTTAACCCATTTCTTGGCGGCATCAGAGTACTGATCTGCACTCGCCTGAAAACTGAGTCCCAACCCCACCGAGCCAATCGCGGCGCTCAGGAGAAGGGTTTTCGGATATTTATTGTTGTTGAACATACCCAACCTCGTTCGTCTTGTTTAGGTTTGTTGGAAACGCGACGACCCCCCTGCGTTTCTCCATTGCGGCTATTTCTATATAGCGTCTTCTTTCTAACCATTACTCCAGCCGAAGCCGGCCTTACGATGTTCGGTTCCGATCATTTAATAGAAAATAGTTCGTTAAAGAAATCTTTACAACCATTTTGAATGACAGATACAAGATTTATCCAGCCCTCCCGCAAACGAAAATCAACAGCCTTTTCCCTAACATCTGTTGGCTTCATTAACCCCACCGCAACAGCACCAGAAGCCATGCCACCGATACGGCGAGCGCCACCCAAAGAGTGATGTCGCTCACCGCGAGAAACGCAAGATGTATATACGCCGCAGAGAGCAATCCTATGAAAAGACGATCTCCGCGCGTTGTCGAAATCGGCAGGAATCCTTTTCGCTCAGTGCAGGGCGACACCACTTCGTACACAGTCATCACCAGGAGAATGCAGGCAATAACAGCGAAGAAAATGGCGACACTCGGTGTCCAGTTCATCCATTCAATCATGATCCGTCTCCTTATACCCGACCCAGTGCGAAGCCCTTGGCGATGTGGTTACGAACAAACCAGACCACCAACACGCCGGGAATAATGGTGAGCACACCGGCTGCTGCCAGCACACCCCAGTCGATACCACTTGCCCCCACCGTTCGCGTCATGATCGCGCCAATGGGTTGTGCATCCACGGAGGTCAAGGTTCTGGCCAGTAGCAACTCCACCCAGGAGAACATGAACGCAAAGAAAGCAGCGACACCAATGCCTGACCGGATCATCGGCAGGAAGATCTTCACAAAGAATCTGGGGAAGCTATAGCCATCAATATAGGCCATCTCGTCATACTCCCGAGGCACTCCCGACATGAAACCTTCCAGGATCCAGACCGCCAGGGGAACGTTGAACAGGCAATGGGCAAGCGCGACCGCAATGTGGGTATCAAACAGACCCACGGACGAATACAGCTGGAAGAACGGCAACAGGAACACGGCCGGTGGCGCCATACGATTGCTCAGCAGCCAGAAGAACAGGTGCTTGTCACCCACGAACTTGTAGCGACTGAATGCATAGGCCGCCGGCAAGGCAACCAACAATGTAATCGTCATATTCATGGACACGTAGATCATCGAGTTGATGTAACCGGAGTACCAGCTCGAATCCGAGAAAATCACGGCGTAGTTAGCCAGAGTGAAATTCTGTGGCCATAACGTAAGGCCACCGAGAATTTCCTGGTTGGTCTTGAACGACATGTTCAGGAGCCAGTAGATAGGGGTCAGCAGTAGCACGATAAACAGCGTCATCCCGAGGCCCTTGGAACGTGAATAGCTCATCACTCTCTCCTTATTTTTCTTTGTCGAGGTGAGTTATGGCGGTAAAGAACACCCAGGACACCAGCAGCACGATCAGGAAGTAGATCAGTGAGAACGCTGCCGCACGACCGATATCGAACTGGCCGATGGCCATGGTGGTAAGGGTCTGGCTCAGGAAGGTTGTTGAGCTTCCGGGCCCGCCACCGGTCAGAACAAAGGGCTCGGTGTAGATCATGAAGCTGTCCATGAACCGCAGCAGTACCGCGATCACCAGCACACTCTTCAGGCGCGGCAACTGGATGTACCGGAACACGGCCCACTTCGAGGCGCGATCAATCTCGGCGGCCTGATAGAAGGCTTCAGGTATCGCACGCAACCCCGAGTAGCACAGCAATGCCACTAACGGCGTCCAGTGCCACACGTCCATCAACAGTACCGTAAGCCAGGCATCCACCGTACTGCCGGTATAGTTGTAGTCTACGCCCAGCGCATTGAGCCCCCAGCCAAACAGGCCGATATCACCACGACCGAAGATCTGCCAGATTGTCCCCACCACGTTCCAGGGAATCAGCAGCGGAATCGCCAGAAGGATCAGGCATAGAGAAGCTTTGATGCCGGACTTGGGCATCATCAGTGCCACGCCGATACCGAGAGGAATCTGAATGGCCAGCACTGCGCCGGAAAACAGGAACTGCCTGAGCAGGGATTCTCTCAGTCGCTCATCCGCAAGCACTTCGCGAAACCACTCGGTACCGACGTAATAAGCGTTACCCGGGCCAAAGATATCCTGTACCGAATAGTTCACCACGGTCATCAGCGGTATCAACGCAGAAAACGCCACAAGTATGAAAACCGGCAGTACGAGCCACCAGGCACGATTATTGGGAACCTTATTCATTGGTCCTTCTCCTCTACCAGAAACTCGTCCACGTACAGCTTCAGCCACTTTTCCGGAAAGCTGAGCTGAACCTGGCCGCCCACGGCAAAGTGCTGATCTTCCGTCAACCGGACTTTCAATGTTTCAGAATCCAGCTTTACCGTCATGACCTTGTAGGTTCCCAGGTCTTCGACGTCGAGAACCTCTGCTGCAAACGTATCGTCAGCCGGCATATCCGAAGCCTGGACAAACTCCGGACGAATACCAACCTTGAGATTGTTCGACGTCAGGCGCTGCAATAACTCTAGCTGATGAGCTCGCAGCGGAATAACGGTGCTGCCGAAGCTGACACCGCGGGGACACCGCTGAACCTCAATCAGATTCATACCTGGGCTGCCAATGAAGTAACCCACGAAGGTATGATTGGGCTGCTCGAAGAGCTCCGTTGGCGTTCCAAACTGGACAATCTGGCCGCCGTACATCACCGCGATCTTGTCGGCAAAGGTGGAGGCCTCAAGCTGGTCGTGGGTCACATACACCATGGTGATGTCAAACTGCTCGTGGATCTGCTTAAGCTTGCGGCGCAACTTCCACTTGAGCTGGGGATCAATCACGGTCAGGGGCTCGTCAAACAGGATGGCGGACACATCCCCTCGCACCAGGCCGCGTCCCATTGAGACCTTCTGCTTCTGGTCCGCTGAGAGGTTTTTGGCCTTCTTGTGCAGCTCGTTTTCAATCTCCAGGATCTCCGCAATCTCATGCACCTTGGCCTTGATCTGCGACGACGGCACACCGGTGTTTTTGAGCGGAAACGCCAGGTTCTGAAACACCGTCATGGAGTCATAGATCACGGGAAACTGGAAAACCTGGGCAATGTTCCGGTCGCGAGGAGACAGTTCATTGACTCGCTTGCCGTCGAACAGGACGTCGCCCTCGGAAGGCTGGAGCAGACCGGAAATGATGTTCAGCATCGTACTCTTGCCGCACCCGGACGGGCCGAGCAACGCATAAGCTCCGCCCCGCTCCCAGACGTGGTCCAGTTGACGGATCGCATAGTCATCGGGCCCGGCCGGCGTTTCGCTGTAACTGTGAGCCAGGGACTTCAAGTGAATCTCAGCCATCAGACCGACCCTCCTGAGACCTGCGCCGGTGTGAGCACCAGGCTTTCGTCTTTATCGAATACGAACAGTTTGTTGATGGGCAGGTAGATCTTGATGGGCGAACCGGTGTGGTACTGGTGCACTCCCATCAACTGCATCACCATCTCGAAGTATCGGTTCCGCACGTGCATAAAGGTTTCAGATCCACTGATCTCACTGAGCTCAACCTCCATGGACATCTCAAGATCATCTTGATTGTTGGGAACCAAACCGATGTGACTCGGGCGGATACCGAACCAGTAATCACCGGGCTCAAGCCGTGCGAGTTCCTGGGTCAACGCATGATGAGAGTATTCGTCGAAGGTCACTTCCGTGTCCGTCACCCGGCCCTTGATCATATTCATCGGCGGCTCACTGAACAGTTGCGCCGCCAGGGTGTTCACCGGGTTGCGGTAAACATCCATCACCGGGCCAGTCTGAACGATTCGCCCTTCGTTCAGGAGCGTCGTCACACCCCCCAATGCCAGGGCCTCGTTGGCTTCGGTGGTGGCGTAAACGGCAATGCACTGGCGTTCGCGGAACAGTTCCCGCAACTCCGCGCGTAACTCTTCACGAAGTTTGTAGTCCAGGTTTACCAGCGGCTCGTCGAACAGGATCAGCGTGGCATCCTTGACCAGTGCCCGGGCCATTGCGGTGCGCTGCTGCTGACCTCCAGAGAGCTCAAGCGGATACCGCTTGAGCAAGGGGTCAATCTGCAACATATTTGCGGTTTCTTTTACCCGACGGTCAATCTCACTGTCCTTCATCTTGGCCAGACGCAGGGGCGAGGCGATGTTTTCGTACACCGTAAGGTTGGGGTAGTTGATGAACTGCTGGTAAATCATGGAGACATTACGCTGCTGGACGCTCTGCCCGGTCACATCGCCGCCATTGTAGATGAGCCGGCCTTCATCAGGCCTGTCCAGCCCGGCCATCAAGCGCATCAACGAGGTTTTACCGGCCAGTGTACGCCCGAGCAGTACGTTAAACGAACCTGCCTCAAACGTGATATTCGCGTCCCGGATGTAATCGACTCCATCCACGACACGGGAGAGATTCTCCAGCGTTAAGGACATAGGATTCCCTTTATTGTTCTTGTGGCACGTTATCCGCCGGCACCTGCAATAAGTAAACGGCGAAAATTCGATTCCGAATACACGAACGCAATGCGCATACCAATATAGGTAGAAATCACACCAAAATACTTATGCTACTGTTTATGTTGATTTTTTAAATCTGAAAAATTTCCTTACTGAAAATACAAATGTTCGTTATCAAACTTTTTGTTCAGTTTGAACATTGACCTGAACACCTGATAAGCACATTATTGAACACCGAGGCGAACAGAGTCGCGGCGCCCGACGACGCTTTCGAGCCACTATAAATACAAAACGAAATTTCAGGAACGCGGAGGATTCGCGTGAAACGACAACACGATAGGGCGGAATACAGGTCCGTCATTGCCGACTCCTGGAACCGCTGTGTTGGTTACGGCCTTCACCACGACTGCGAGCCAGAACCAGCAGGCCTTGATGAGCAGGCTCGGGAAATGCTGGAGAAGGACTATGAAGCGTTGCTCAGCACGACTGAAACGGAAGTACTTCCCTACTACAACAACATCATGTCAAACAGCCGCTGCCTGATTCTGCTGGCCGACTCTGACGCACAAATACTCAAGAGTTGGGGAGACCGACGCATTACCGACAGCCACCTGCGTCCATGGTTCAGGACGGGAGCCTGTTGGCACGAGCGCAATGCGGGTACGAACGCTATTGGTACCGCCATTACCACAAGGTCGCCCGTACAGGTCCAGCGAAACGAGCATTTTCTCAAACTGAATCGCAGTATTGTCAGTTCAGCAGCGCCTATCTTTGATACCGACCGAACATTGGTGGGCGTGCTTAGCGCTTTTAGCGATGCTTACCTTCCCCAAGCCCATACTCTAGGAATGGTCCGCCTGCTCTCGCAATCGGTTGAGAATCGCCTGATCGTCAGACAACTGGGGCGCGATCATTTTATCCTCACTCTCAATACAACGGCCGACAACATCGACAGCCCGTGGTCCGGAATGATCGCGCTTGACCAGAACGGCCGCGTCATCGCCTCCAACCAGCGGGCCGACCAACTACTCGGCGAGTCATTATCCGGCCGAAACCTGAGCTCACTGTTTATCGAGAACCGAAATCTGATACTTAACCATTCCCACAACACACCCATCCAGCTCACAACCTCGAAACGGGTGCGACTGTCGGGGCTGCTGAAGCGACCGGCATCACTCGATAGCGCCACTGCGAAACCGGCTCGTGCGACGCCTCACGCCAGATCATCCGTACAGGGTCTTGCCGGAGTCTCCCTGGGAGATATCGAGCACGGTGATCCGGTGGTTCGGCGCTGCGTCGATCAGGCGGGCAAAGTTTTGCAACGGGGCATCCCTATACTGGTGTGCGGCGAGACCGGCGTTGGCAAGGAAGTTATGGTCAAGGCCCTGCACAAAACGAGCGAACGGTGCTCGCAGCCGCTCGTTTCCGTCAACTGTGCCGCCATCCCACCGGAGCTCGTCGAATCAGAGCTGTTTGGCTACGAGGCCGGCGCGTTTACGGGCGCCCGCGCTCAAGGTTCCCTCGGCCTGATACGAAAGGCCGACAAAGGCATTCTGTTCCTTGATGAGATCGGTGAAATGCCTCTGGCCGCACAGTCCAGACTGTTGCGCGTACTGCAGGAAAGAGAAGTCACACCAGTAGGCTCTACCGAACGGATCCCCGTGGACATACTGCTGGTGTCGGCAACCAATCGGCCGCTCTCCCACCGAATTAACAACGGCGAATTTCGGGCCGACCTCTACTATCGGATCAACGGGCTAAGCGTTGAGGTCCCACCTCTCAGGGACCGGGTGGACAGGTGTGAGCTGATCCGCAGAATCTACCGGGAACATCGAGACGACAGCCAGTCTGACACGCTGGGAACAGAGGTGATGGCGGCACTGGAAAACCACCCCTGGCCAGGCAATATCCGCCAATTGGTGAACATCATCCGCGTAGCCATTGCCGTCGCCGATGGCGAAGACGTTCAACTCTGGCATCTGCCGGCGGATTTCCTGGCGGATTATGGAAACCAGAAAGAAGCGGAGCGTAAACCGGTGTTCGACGCCTCCTCCTTCAGCGAGTCGCCCCAGGCCAACGATAACTCCAGGAACGACACCATGAATCAGACTCTGGTGGTCTATCGGCAATGTATGGGCAACGTATCCCGTGCAGCACGGGAGCTCGATGTCAGCCGCAACACCCTTTACAAGCGACTTCGGGATCTGGGCGTAAGGTAGTCTGTCCCCCGGGAGGTCGCGGCCAGCTGCGACACCTCAAAGCCTGAGGACGGCAGCAATCCAGCCGTCGTAAAGCTTGTCACGCTGGGCCTTGCTCATCACGGCCTCGAAGCTCCGGTCGCACCGCCACATACTGCTCAGATCGTCCAGGGTTTTATACACACCGGCCTGGAGGCCGGCCAGGTATGCGACTCCGACTGCCGTGGTCTCCACCAATGCAGGCCTGTCGACCCGGGCTCCAAGAATATCCGCCAGAAATTGCAGCACCCAGTTGTTGGCCACCATGCCACCGTCAACGCGCAAGGTAATGGGCCTGATGCCATCCTTTTCCATCGCTTTCTGGAGATCTTTGGTCTGGTAACAAACCGATTGCAGGCCGGCCGTAACAATTTCCTTGATGCCAGTATCGCGGGTCAACCCAAAAACCGCGCCACGGGCATTGGGGTCCCAGTACGGCGCTCCCAGACCAGTGAACGCCGGAACCAGATAGACACCGTGATCCACTGGAGTACCCTCTGCCAGGGGCTCAGTTTCGCAAGCATCCCGAATGAGCTGTAATCCGTCTCGCAACCACTGGATGGCTGCCCCGGCAATAAAGATGCTGCCCTCCAGGGCGTAGACAGGTTTACCCTTGAGGCGGTATGCCACCGTGGTGAGCAGACGATGCTCCGACGTCAACGCTTTGTCGCCGGTATTCAGCATCAGGAAACATCCGGTACCGTAGGTGCTTTTCGCCATGCCGGTTTCAAAACACGTCTGGCCAAACAGAGCAGCCTGCTGATCCCCAGCCATGCCCATGACCGACGTACCATCGAGTCGCCCCCTGCCGACAATTTGGCCAAAGTCCGCTGCCGAATCCATGACCTGAGGCAAAAGTGATTCAGGGATGCCGAACAGGTCCAACAGTTCCTGATCCCATTCCTGATTGTGGATATTGAACAACAAAGTGCGACTGGCATTGGTGGCATCCGTTCTGTGCTGCTTGCCGCCGGTCAGACGCCAGAGCAGGAAACTGTCAATCGTCCCGAATGCCAACGCCCCTTGCTCCGCCCGCTGCCGCACGCCCGGCACATTATCCATGACCCAGCGAATTTTCGTTGCCGAGAAATAGGGATCAATCAATAGCCCGGTCTTGTTGTTAACGGCGGGTTCAAGGCTCTGCTTCTTGAGTGATTCACACCAGTCTGCGGTTCTTCTGTCCTGCCAGACAATCGCCGGATAGACCGCCTCACCCGTCGCACGATCCCACAGCACCGTGGTCTCTCGCTGATTCGCTATACCGACAGCGACGACCTCATCGTTGTCGCCACACCCCTTCTCCATAACGTCATCGCAGGTTTGCTGCACGGTACGCCATATGTCTTCCGGATCGTGCTCGACCCAACCGCTGGCCGGAAAGTGCTGGGGAAACTCCTGCTGGCTCGTCGCGTGGACGTTCCCATCCAGAGTAAACAGGATGGCACGGGAGCTGGTTGTCCCCTGGTCAATCGACAGAATGTACTGAGTCATAGTGGTTTTGCCTCGGCAAAGTGTTCTTATTTGTTCGTATTTTTACTTTTTTGAAAACAAAATCCAACTATTTATGAAAGCGAAAATATGCCTGGACCTCTCGCATGCCACACAACCCCTTATGAATGCTGCACAAAGGCGCAAAACACTCTAAACTGAGAAAAGGTTTGAAATCGCTATTTCGTTCGTTACAGAAAAAACGCTTATCCGGAGGGAGTTGAATGGCACAACGACGCCGACAGGACCTGATCATGGAGCTCATCCAGCAGAACGGCTTCGTGACAACCGAGCAACTGGTTGACCAGTTCAAGGTGACGCCGCAAACCATCCGCCGGGATCTGAACGAACTGGCCAGCCAGAAAAAACTGCGCCGACACCATGGCGGCGCAGGCATTGATTCAAGCACGATGAACACAGCCTACCAAGCCCGTAAAATCATGGACCTGGAAGCCAAGGAGCGCATAGCCGACGCATTGGTAGAGATGATTCCCGACAACGCCTCCATATTCATCAACATCGGAACCACCACGGAAACCATCGCCAAGGCCCTGCTCGAGAAAAGCAACCTTCAGGTGGTCACCAACAACCTTCACGTTGCATCCATTCTCTCGGCCAGGGAAGACTTCCACATCATCATCGCCGGCGGCGAAGTGAGAAACCGGGACGGCGGCATCGTGGGCGAAGCTACCCGGGATTTCATCAATCAGTTCAAAATGGATTTCGGTATTATCGGTATCAGTGGCATCCATAGCGATGGCTCGCTGCTGGACTTCGATTATCGGGAAGTCCGGGTCGCCCAGTCCATTATCGAAAACTCGGGCCAGGTGCTGCTGGCGGCGGATCACTCCAAGTTTGGCCGCAATGCCATGGTGCGACTTGGCAGCATTGCCCAGGCGGATCATGTGTTTACCGACGAACCACCTCCCGTCGAGATCCGCCAGCTTTTGCGTGAGAATAACGTCGAACTGCACCTGGTCTGAAACCCTCCCACCGATCTGACCGAATTACGGTCACCACCTGACAATGCCCCCGCTCTTTTGCGCCTCAGTCTTTTCGTTTTTTTTCTATATTTTCCTTTACGAATATATTTTGCTTTCGCATAATACATTTATACGTTTCTGTGAAAACCGGAAAGCGCGCCGGAAGTGTCCCTTCTTTGGCGGCAGGAGATGACACAAAATGACCGAGGAGAGCAACAAGTTCGACGTTGTCGTTGTGGGCGGCGGCGTTAACGGCACAGGCATAGCCATGGATGCCGCAGGGCGCGGCCTCAAGGTACTACTGTGCGAAATGAATGACCTCGCCTCAGCCACATCATCCAGCAGCAGTAAATTGATCCATGGTGGCCTACGATACCTGGAGCATTATGAGTTTCGATTGGTGCGTGAAGCCCTTGCAGAGAGAGAGTCACTGTTGCGGAATTCTCCTCACATTATGTGGCCAATGCGCTTCCGGCTGCCGCACCGCCCTCACCTTCGCCCCGCATGGATGATCCGAACCGGGCTGTTTCTTTACGATCACCTCGCCAAACGTGAGATCCTGCCCGGGTCGCGCCTGATCAAATTCGATGAGAAAGACCCGCTCAAGTCAGACATCACCAAGGGCTTCGAGTACTCAGACGGCTGGGTTGATGACGCACGGCTTGTGGTACTGACCGCCAAAAAAGCTCAGGAATGTGGCGCCACCATCCTGACCAGAACCAAGTGCATCAACGCCGAGCGCGGAACGGATTCGTGGGACGTATCACTTCAGGACATGAACGACGACAGCGTCCACCACGTTACGGCCAATGTGATTGTGAATGCTTCTGGCCCTTGGGTAAGCAGCCTGTTCAGCGAAAGTCTTTCCATGAAAGCGCCGAAAACCATCCGCATGGTCAAGGGCAGTCATATCGTTGTGCCCCGCCTGAACCGGGAGACCGAGGCCTACATTCTACAGAATGAGGACGAACGGATTGTGTTCGTCATTCCCTACGAAGACGAGTTCTCCCTGGTGGGCACCACCGACGTGGATTATGAAGGCGACCCGAAGAAAGCGAAGATATCGCCGGAAGAAACCGAATATCTGCTGGATATCGTCAACGGCCATTTCAAACGCCAACTAACGGAGAACGATGTAGTCTGGTCCTATTCGGGCGTCCGCCCGCTGATGGACGATGAGGAGGGAGACGCCAAAAAGGCTTCCCGTGATTATTCGTTTGAAGTCAGCCGGGAAAAGGACAAGGCGCCGGTCATCTCCGTGTTTGGTGGCAAGATTACGACCTACCGCAAACTCGCGGAAGCAGCGACGGACAAATTGTGCCAATTCTTTCCCCAGGCCCGCGGCCCATGGACGAAGAGGGGCACTTTGCCGGGTGGCGACTTCGAAAATCACGACACCCTCGAGGCCCGCCTGTCAGCCGAGTACCGGTGGCTTCCCGAGGCGGTCTACAGCCGCTATGTCCGCACCTATGGCACCAAGGCCTACGACTTTCTGGGCGACGCGAAATCCATTCAGGACCTGGGCTATCGGTTTGCCGGCACACTCTACGAGCGTGAAGTCGAATACCTGATCAGGCACGAATGGGCAATGACTTCAGAAGATATCCTCTGGCGCCGCACCAAACAGGGACTGTATGCCACTGAAGGAGAGGTTCTCGAACTGGAAAGATACCTTTCCGCTCAGGCCACACCGAAACCACAAACCGTTGCCCTCCACCGCAGCGCCTGACTCTTCCGACGCCAACTGTCACCCGGCGCTACCCGAGTGCGTCGCGAACGCGACGTTGTAGCGCCGGAATAACCTCCTCTTCGAACCACGGGTTCCGACGCAACCAGAGATTATTCCTGGGGCTTGGGTGCGGCAGAGGGATCGCCTCCGGCCACACTTCCTGCCAACGCCTCACTCGATCCGTAACCGACACCTTCGGACCGGGCAGATGCCAGGCATGAGCGTATTGCCCGATCACCAGGGTGAGCTGTATGTTCTCCAACCGTTCCAACAGCAGATTCCGCCAGGCCGGCGCGCACTCCGGACGAGGTGGCAGGTCGCCTGATTTCCCGGTGCCCGGGTAACAGAACCCCATCGGCAGTATCGCCAACTGCCGCTCATCGTAGAAGGTGTCACGATCAACTCCCATCCATGCTCGCAGGCGGTCGCCACTGGGATCATTGAACGGAAGGCCGGTATCGTGAACGCGCCGCCCAGGTGCCTGACCCACGACCAGTAAACGGGCAGATTGCGAAATCTGGATTACCGGGCGTGGCTCGAGGGGCAAATGCGCTTCGCAAATCCGACACTGGCGCACGCGTGCCACCAACTCCTCAAACGGCATCCGGGAATAAAGACTGGTCATATGTGCCAACCACTCCAGAACAAGAGACCTATGTAGAACCTGGAAACAATCGTTGGATTACACTTCCGGGTTAGCCAGCGCCTCGGCGGCACCCAGCAAACCGGTATACCCCTCCATTACCACGTAGACCGGCGTCGATTCCAGCAGGGGCCGCATCCGTCCCTTGTCTTCGAAACCATTCTGAAACGGGCTTTCCAGGAAGAAATCGATGAACCTGGGAAGAATGCCTCCGCACAGGTAAACGCCTCCGGTGCCACCGAGGGTCAGAACCCCATTGCCGGCAACACGCCCAAGAATCTCGCAGAAATGCCGCAAGGTATGGCGCGCAAGCAGGTCGGACTGATCCAACGCGGCGGCGGTTATTTTCTCCGGCGCATCCAGGGGGGCGGCCACGCTCTGTATCTCCGCGTGTGCCTGGTAAAGGTTCAGCAAACCCTGACCACACAGAATACGCTCGACGGAAACGCGACCAAACCGGGCCTTCAGAATCCGCAGGATAGCCATCTCGGTGTCGTCTGTCGGGGCAAAGTCCACGTGACCGCCCTCGGTCACCAGCGGCACCCATCCGTGCTGCAATGGAACCAACCCTGACACTCCCAGGCCGGTGCCCGGGCCGATAACCAACCGGGGACGCGCCGCGTTGCCCGGGCCACCGCAAACGTGGACCAACTTATCGGCACTGACATGCGGAACTCCAAGGGCCATGGCGGTAAAGTCATTGATCACCTTGAACGCGCCCCAGCCAAACCGCCTGCGAACCTCCTCGCTATCGAAACGCCAGTGGTTGTTGGTCATCCGCACCTGAGTGCCCTGCACGGGCGATGCTACCGCAAGACAGACATCCTGCACCTCCCCTACGCCGCAGCGGGCAAGGTAATCAACGATGGCAGCATCAACATTGTCGTAGTCCCCGCAGGCAAGGACTTCAACAGCCTCAGGGGTAACGTCACCGGGGCGAACGAGAGCAAACCTGGCGTTGGTACCCCCGATGTCTCCTACCAGCGAGTAGTTGTCTTTGGTCATGCGTCGTGATTCCAGAAAAAGCTGGCGCCCTCTTCCGGGTTACTGGCGGCTTTGCGCATCCAGCCAAACAGTTCCCGGCCCAGGCCGTGATGATAACTGCTCAGGTCTGCTTTTTCTGCCTCGCGGCTGGCAAATTCCTCTGCCGACACTTCAATTTCCAGTGTGCCGGACACCGCGTCGAGGTTGATCACGTCGCCATTGCGCACCCGGCAAAGCTCACCACCATTCGCCGCTTCCGGATAGACGTGTATGGCTGCCGGCACCTTACCGGACGCTCCGGACATGCGACCATCGGTTACCAATGCAACCTTATAGCCACGGTCCTGAAGCACACCAAGGTACGGCGTCAGCTTGTGCAGTTCGGGCATGCCATTGGCTTTCGGGCCCTGAAACCGAACCACTACAACGCAATCGCGGTTGAGGTCACCCGCATCAAAAGCCGCCTTGAGTTCGTTCTGGTCATTGAACACAACGGCCGGCGCCTTCACAACCCGGTGCTCCTCCGCAACGGCCGATACCTTGATCACGCCACGGCCAAGATTGCCATCCAAAACCCGCAACCCGCCGTCCGGCGCAAAGGGTTCCGTGGCTGTACTCAGTACATCCGGCTTGGTACTTTTTTCAGGCGCCGGCTTCCACACCAGCCTATCATTCTCCATTTCCGGCATACGTGCGTACTGCTCCAACCCATACCCCACAACTGTCTCGACATCATTGTGAAGCAGGCCCGCACTCAGCAACTCACGGATCAGGAACGGCGTTCCCCCGGCTTCGTGGAAGGCATTCACGTCCTCCTGGCCGTTGGGGTAAATACGCGTCATGGAAGGCACCGCCGATGACAACTCGGAGTAGTCGTTCCAGTCGATAATGATGCCGGCAGCCCGGGCGATGGCGATCCAGTGAATGGTGTGGTTGGTGGAGCCACCAGTCACCAGCAGTGCCACCAGCGCATTCACGATACTCTTTTCATCCACCATATCGCCCAGGCCCAGCGTGCCTCCGTGGGGTTTGGACAGCCGGATAACCTGCTCAGTCGCCTCGCGGGTTAACGCTTCACGCAGCGGCGTTCCCGGATTTACGAAGGCCGACCCTGGCAGGTGCAGCCCCATCACCTCTACCAGAAGCTGATTGCTGTTGGCGGTGCCATAAAAAGTGCAGGTACCGGGGCTGTGGTAGGACTGGGACTCCGCCTCCAGCAACTCGTCCTTGCCGATCTTGCCCTCGGCATAGAGTTGACGAATACGCTGCTTCTCTTTATTGGGAAGCCCTGACGGCATGGGTCCGGCCGGCACCAGGATGGTCGGCAGGTAACCAAAGCTAAGCGACCCAATCAGCAGACCAGGAACGATCTTGTCACAGATGCCGAGCAACATTGTCGCATCGAACATATTGTGGCTCAGGGCAACCGATGCACTCATGGCGATGGTGTCGCGCGAAAACAAGCTCAGCTCCATGCCCGGCTGGCCCTGGGTCACACCGTCACACATGGCCGGAGTGCCACCGGCAAACTGCGCCACCGAGCCCATTCCGTTGGCCGCTTTGCGAATCACATCCGGAAAGTCCTGATAGGGTTGGTGGGCCGACAACATGTCGTTGTAGGCGGAGACAATGGCCACATTGGCCTTGTTCATGAATTTGAGAGTGTCTTTATCGGACTGGTTACAGGCGGCAAAGCCGTGAGCCAGGTTGCCGCAGGACAGCGTGCTGCGCTGGGGTGACTGGGCTTTGAGCTCTCCCATCCCTGTCTCTTATACACATCTCCGAGCCCACGAGACGGACTCCTATCTCG
>CAJXOQ010000052.1 GCA_913057975.1 uncultured Marinobacter sp. | reverse complement strand
GAGATAGGAGTCCGTCTCGTGGGCTCGGAGATGTGTATAAGAGACAGGCATTGGGCTGGTTGAGGCGCTGATCGTCGACATCGCCTTCGTGGTCTTTTATCTGGTGTATGCGTTCGTTTTCACCTGGTGCTACGACACGGTGTTTCCTGACAACGACGCCAGTCTCAGTTGAGATCGTTTCGATACCGGCACCATCGAATGGCCTGGCGCAGCTCTTCCGTCAACCGGCCATTCCCGTGCTCATGGGAAACATAAAGGGACAGATCTACCCAGGCTGCCCGTCGCACAAAGTAATCGCCCTCATAATCGGCCATAAACGTGTCCACGAGCACCCAGGGAATGACCACAACATCTGCCCGGCCCAGCTTGAGCAGGTAGACTGCCTGGCGCCATTCGGATACGTGTAGAATCTTTGCGTTTTCGCCCTGGATCAGCTTATCCCCGACGAACCTCCTGACAAAGGCATAGGTGAGGCCAGCGGTTTGGCCGAGGGGAGGCATTTCTTCCAGAAACAGGTAGACGTACTCGGTCTGGAAGAGTCCCCCACCAAAGTCCGCGTAGCGGTCCCGTTCAGAGGTTTGAACCAGGGGAAAACCCACCGCAACACCGCCCTTTCTCAGCTGGTAGAGCAGTTGCGCCAAAGGCATTTCAACGAACTGAAATTCCCCGGGGACCCGCTCGAACACGCATCGGTAGAACGCGGAAAAGCGCCCCTCCAGCGCTCCCTCCGTGACCGTTATTTCCCGCTCTATTCCAGCAACAATCCCGACGCGCACTGGTTCCTGTGCACACAAAAGGTTCAAGGGCATCGTGATCGCGAGGAGAGCGATCAGTAGGGGCTGATAGCGCGCAGACTTCCTGTCCATAAGAGTGACTCGTCAACACGGAGATCCATTCACTCCACAAGCTTAGTTCAATTCTTCATCCCGCTCCACGTAGTGACACGCCACCCAATGCCCTGCCCCGGTCTTATCCTCCAGAACGGGTATCTCTCTACCACAATACTCAGTGGCCAGCGGGCATCGCGTGCGGAACACACAGCCGCTAGGGGGATTCATCGGGGACGGCAGGTCGCCCTCCAGTTCGGCCGGAGGCTTGGCCCGCGCCCTCTCCGGGTCAGGAATCGGCACCGCGGCCATCAGGGCCTGAGTGTAAGGATGCCGGGGGTTGGCGAACAGTTCAGCACGGGAGGCGTTTTCGGCCACATTGCCCAGGTACAGCACCATCACCCGGTCGCTGATGTGTTTGACCACGCTCAGGTCGTGAGCGATGAAGATCAGTGAAAGCCCCATGTCCCGCTGCAAGCTTTTCAACAGGTTGATGACTTGGGCCTGTACGGAGACATCCAGCGCAGACACCGGTTCGTCACAGATGATCAGTTTCGGCTCCAGAATCAACGCCCGGGCGATGCCCACCCGCTGGCACTGGCCGCCTGAAAATTCATGGGGGTAGCGGTTTTTCTGGTGAGGGTGCAGGCCAACGCGATCCATGATGGCATCCACTTTCTCCCTTAGCTCGGCGCCCTTGATATCCGGGTAGTGGGTACGCAGGGGCTCAGCAATGATGTCGCCGACGGTCATTCGTGGCGACAGAGAGGCAAGCGGATCCTGGAACACCATCTGCAGGCGTTGGCGACGCTTGCGCAGTTGTTTCAGGTTGAGCCCCCGCAGGTCCTCGCCCAACCACCCCACCTTTCCCGCCTGGCTGGGCACCATGCCCATGATGGCCCTTGCCAGGGTGGACTTGCCGCAGCCGGACTCTCCCACGATGCCGAGGGTTTCGCCCTCGTTGAGGGTGAAGCTGACGTTGTTCACCGCTTTTAGTGGCTGCGGCCGAGTCCAGGGCCAGGCGTTGCGAGGCATGATGTCGAAGGTGACCCGCAGGTTTTCCACCGTCAGCAGGCGCTGTTGTTCGCTCATGGAATCGCCTCCCTTGGCAGATTGCATACACGAATCCGCTCTGCCCCGAATCGCTCCGGTGGGTCGAGTTCGTGATAGCAGCGCGGCTCCGCCACGGGGCAACGGTCGCAGAATGGACAGCCCGGCGGCAGGTTCATCAGGTTGGGCGGGTTGCCGGGGATGGTGACCAGTTCATCCATCTGCTCATCAATACGCGGAATGGCGCCCATCAGGCCTTTGGTATAGGGATGGGAGGGATCCCGGAACAGGTCCCGGGTGGCAGCAAACTCCATCATCTGGCCGCCGTACATCACCAATGTCTGGTCGCAGCTTCCGGCCACTACGCCCAGGTCGTGGGTGATCAGGATAATCGCGGTATTGAATTCCTGTTGCAGCTCCTGCAACAGGTCCATCACCTGAGCCTGAACTGTGACATCCAGGGCGGTGGTGGGTTCGTCCGCAATCAGCAGGCGCGGTCGACACAGCAGGGACATGGCGATCATGACCCGTTGACGCATGCCCCCGGAGAATTCATGGGGATAACAATGAATACGGTTGCGGGCCTCGGGGATACGAACCGCTTCCAGCATCTGCAGGGATTCCTGAAGAGCCTGTTTGCGGCTGATGCCTTTGTGTTGCACCAGCACTTCGATGAGCTGGTCGCTGACTTTCATGAACGGGTTCAGGGACGTCATCGGGTCCTGGAAAATCATGCCGATGCGGGCCGCACGGATCTGATTCATCCGCTTTTCCGGCAAATTAAGCAGTGGCTCGCCTTCAAAGAGCACCTCGCCACTGACCCGGGCGTTGTCCGGGAGCAGGCCCATCAGCGCAAATACCCCCTGGCTTTTACCCGCGCCGGACTCACCCACGATGCCCAGAGTCTGCCCAGCCTCCAACTGGTAGCTGAGCCCCCTCACTGCCTGCAAGGTGCCATCCGGTGTATCGAAGGCCACTTCGAGATTATTGACTTCCAGCATTGCCATAGATCGGGTTCCTGCCGGCTCAGCGGTCTTTGGGGTCGAGGGCATCCCGCAGCCCGTCGCCGAGAAAATTGAAACAGAACAGGGTGAGCACCAGCATCAGCATCGGGAAAATCAGGGTCCATGGCGCGGTCCACATGGCATCCGCGCCTTCGGAAATCAGCGCACCCCATGAGGTGTAGGGTTCCGACACCCCAAGCCCCAGGAACGAGATAAAGGATTCGAACAGGATCATCTCCGGCACCAGCAGGGTTGCATAAACAATCACCACGCCCAGCACATTGGGCACGATGTGGCGGAGCACGATCAGGAAGGGATGCACACCGACGGACATGGCGGCCTCAATGTACTCCTTGCGCTTCAGGCTCAGGGTCTGGCCCCGCACAATCCGGGCCATATTCAGCCAGCTCACCGCGCCGATGGCCACGAAAATGAGCAGGACATTGCGCCCGAACACCGCCATCAGCACGATCACCAGGAACATGAAGGGAAAGGCGCTGAGTACTTCGAGCGTCCGCATCATGATGGCGTCGGTACGGCCGCCCACGTAACCGGAGATGGCCCCATAAAGCGTGCCGATGACCACCGCCGTCAGCGCCCCGAGAACACCTACCATGAGGGAAATACGGCTGCCCTGCACGGTGCGTTGGTAGAGGTCACGGCCGATGGGATCAAGACCGAAATAGTGCTGGCTGGCCAGGCTGGGCACGCCATCTTCATCCAGGTTTGGCAAACTGGCCCAGTCGATGGATTCGTTGTCCCAGGGTGACAAGTACTGGCCGAAGGCCGCGAACAACAGCAACAGAGCCAGCACCACCAGACTCGCCACCGCTGCCCGGTGGTTCATAAAACGCCGTCGCGCGTCACGCCAAAGGCTGCGGCCTTCGGTGTAGGCGTCTTCCGCAAGGGTGTCCGCCAGTTCGCCCATGCCCGCATGTTTGTCGGAGAAAAACATCAGTAACGCACCCTCGGGTCCAGCCAAGTATAGAGAATATCCACCGCCGCGTTAAAGACGATGGTCAGTACGCCCACCAGAATGGTGACCCCGAGAATCAGCGAGTAGTCCCGGTTGATGGCACCGTTGACGAAGTGCTGGCCAATGCCGCCCGTGGAAAATACCTGATCGATGATCACCGAACCGGTGATGATGCCCACGAAAGCCGGCCCAAGGTACGACACCACCGGAATCAACGCGGGCTTGAGGGCATGGCGCAATACGATCTTGTGGCGGGGAATGCCCTTGGCCCGGGCGGTGCGGATGAACGGACTGCGCAGGGTCTCTATCATGCTGCTACGAGTAATCCTCGCCACCTGCGCAATATAGGACGTCGCCATGGCGATGATGGGCAGCACGATGTATTCCACCTGCCCGCCTTCCCAGCCGCCGGCAGGCAACCAGCGCAACGTGACGGCAAACAGCAGCACCAGCAACGGCGCCATCACGAAATTGGGGAACACCACCCCAGTCATGGCGGCGGTCATCACCGTGTAGTCCGGCCAACGGTTCTGTTTCAGGGCCGCAATCACACCCAGCCCTACCCCGAACACCACCACGAACAGGAAGGACCAGGCGCCGATGTAGGCGGACCGGGGAAAGCTGGACTCGATCAGCTCATTGACCGTGAAGTCCTTATAACGGAATGAGGGCCCCAGGTCGCCCTGGGCGACGTTGCCCACGTAGATGAGGTACTGCTGCCACAGGGGTTTATCCAGGTTGTATTTGGCCTCGATGTTTTCCATCACCGCTTCCGGCACATTACGCTCGTTGGTGAACGGGCCGCCAGGCGCCGCGTGCATCAGCACGAACGAGACCGTGATCAACGCCAGTATGGTTGGTACCGCTACCGCCAGACGTCTGATGATAAAACTGAACATGGCTTCCCTCAGTCCGCAGTGATGTACATATCCTTGCTGTAAACAATGGTACGGGGATTCTTCTCCGGATAGCCCTTCAGGGACGGGCTCACCAGCGCCACCGTAGTGTTGAAGTACACCGGCACCACCGGAAACGCCTGCCACAGGATTTCCTCGGCCCTGACATAATAGGGATTGGGATCGTCGCTGGAACGGGCATCCAGCAGCAACTGGTCGTATGTTTCATTGCTCCAGCCGCCGTCGTTATTACCACTGTCGCTGGTTAGCAGGGTCAGGAAGGTGGAGGCTTCGTTGTAATCCCCCTTCCAGCCAAACCGGGCGATACCATAGTTGCCAGCCTGCTTCTCGGAGAGGAAGGTTTTCCACTCCAGATTGCTGATGGTGACCTTTGCCCCCAACTTCTCTTTCCACATCTGACTGACCACGATAGCCAGCGCCTTATGGCTTTCGTCAGTGTTGTAGAGCAGTTCGAATTCCAGTGGGTTGTCTTCAGTGTAACCGGCTTCTTCAAGGGCTTCGCGCGCCTCTTCGTCGCGTCGGGTCTGGGACCAGGTGGCGTACTCCGGCTGCCGGAAGTCGAAACCGCTGACGTAGGGCGGTGTCAGGGTGAATGCCGGCATCTGGTTGCCCCGAGTGATGTAGCTGACGATGATATTGCGGTCAATGGCGTAGGTCAGCGCCCTACGCACTCTCACGTCGTCAAAGGGCGGCCTGTTGACGTTGAAGGCATACATGTACGTGGCCATGCTGGGCACCATCACCAACTCTTTGGGCCGCTCTTTTTTCAACCGGGCCATCTGGGACACCGGCACCGTGGAGGTCATATGCAGCTCGCCACTGGCGTAGCGCTGAAGCTCGGCGGACGAAGATTCAATGGGCAGGTAGACCACCCGGTCGATGATGGTTCTGTCATCCCCCCAGTAATGAGGATTGCGAGCCGCCACCAGCTTCTCGCCGAGATGCCAGGCCCGCAGCGTATAGGCACCGTTGGAGACCATCTTGCCCGGCCTGGTCCAGTCCTCACCATGGGCCTCGATGGCCTGGCGAGGAGCGGGAAACATGGTGTAGTGGACGGTCATATCCGGCAGATAGGTGATCGGCTCCTCCAGGGTCACCTCGAAGGTGAAGTCGTCGACAGCACGCACACCCAGGGTATCCGGTGCCTTGTCCCCAGCGATGATCTCGCCGGCATTGGCTACCCCGGCGGACTCGATGTAATACGCATAGTTTGAGCCTACCTCCGGGTCCACCGCCCTGCGCCAGCCGTACACGAAATCCTGGGCGGTAACGGTGCTGCCATCGCTCCAGAGACCGTCTTCACGGAGCTGGAATGTCCAGGTCAGGTTATTGTTCGAGGAGGCCCAGGACGTCGCCATCGCCGGTTCGGTATCCCCTCTGGGGCCGCTGCGGGTCAATCCTTCGAACAGGTCAACCACAATGGCGCCACCCACGCTGTCCTGCACTAGTTGGGGGTCCAGCGAAGCCGGTTCGCTCGCATTGCCCCGGACAAGTACCTGTCTTCGGGCCAGTTGCTCCCCAGTAGTCGGGTGTGCCTTCAGGCGGGTCTCCGGTGCATCAATATCCGCAGCTTCCAGCGCCCGGTCACCACCCTTTGCGTGATTATCGTCGCTGCCGCTACAGGCAATGAAAACCAATGGGGCCAGGCAGACCAATAGTGCACGGGACAACCAGCGCCCGCTGCCCTCCTCCATCCGGTTTGCTGTACTCGTTATTGTTTGCACGTTGTTGACAGTCATATCTGTTCGAACCTAGCGCGGAAACAAGGAAGTCACAAGCCGATGAGGGTCAACATGAAACAATGCTCACGTTCCTATGCCTGTGGCATACTCACTCGGGATGTTCGACCTCAACAACAACGCTTGATAAAAGGGATGCTCAACCATGAAACCGGAAACTCTCGCCCTTCACGCTGGCTTCAACGGTGATCCGACGACCAACGCCGCAACCACGCCCATCTACCAGACCACGTCCTACACGTTCGACGACACCCAGCACGGTGCCGACCTGTTTGACCTGAAGGTACAGGGCAACATTTATACGCGCATCATGAACCCCACCAACGCCGTATTGGAGGAACGTATGGCGCAACTGGAAGGTGGTGTGGGGGCGCTTGCGGTCGCCTCAGGTATGGCGGCCATCCTTTACTCCCTGCAAACCATCTGCAAAGTGGGCAACAACATTGTCAGCACCGGCCAGCTCTATGGCGGCACCTACAACCTGTTTGCACACTCGCTGCCGAACCAGGGCATCAACTGCCGCATGGTACGACACGATGACTTCGACGCGGTGGAAAAGGCCATCGACGACAACACTCGCGCTCTGTTCTGCGAATCCATTGGTAACCCGGCCGGCAATGTGGTTGATATCCAGCGCTGGGCGGACATTGCCCACAAACACGGCATACCGCTGATCGTCGACAACACGGTGGCAACGCCTTTCCTTTGCCGGCCCTTTGAGCACGGCGCGGATATCGTGGTCCATTCACTCACCAAGTACATTGGTGGCCACGGCACCACCGTAGCAGGTGTGGTGGTCGACTCCGGGAAGTTTGACTGGGCCGCCAACAAGGCGAAGTTCCCCATGCTCAACGAGCCTGACCCCTCCTACCACGGTGTGGTCTATACCGAAGCCCTTGGCGCCGCGGCTTTCATCGGGCGCTGCCGTGTGGTCCCACTGCGCAATACCGGCGCAGCGTTGGCTCCGTTTAACGCATTCCTGATCATGCAGGGCCTTGAAACACTCGGCCTGCGCATGGAAAGGCACTGCGAAAACGCCGAAAAGGTGGCCAATTTCCTGCAAAATCATCCGTCGGTGGAATGGGTAAACTATGCCACCCTGGCCGACAGTCCGTACAAAGCCACCTGCGACAAGATCTGCGGTGGCCGTGCGTCAGGCATTCTCAGTTTCGGCATCACCGGCGGACTCGAGAACGGCGCAAAATTCATTGACGCCCTGCAACTGATCTACCGCCTGGTCAACATTGGTGACGCCAAATCCCTGGCCTGTCACCCCGCCACAACGACTCACCGGCAGCTCAATCCGGAGGAACTGGCAAGTGCGGGTGTCAGTGAGGACCTTGTACGCCTGTCCATTGGCATCGAACACGTGGATGACATCATTGCCGATATCAGCCAGGCGCTGGACAAAGCAACCGCCTGACGTAGCCACCGGGTACGACGAAAGTCGTGCCCGAAACCCCCGTGATTATCCTTACCCGCCTTGTATCCTCCGCTGGCGCAGATTACCCTTTAGAGTCAGCCAAGCTTTTTATCCGCCGCCGAGAAGAGAGTCCCCCAGTAATGAGCGACAGCGCCAAATCACGCGTCACCAGTGGTTCCAAGTTCCGCAATGAACACGGATTCTCAGCGATCAAGGACGGCATCAAACGCTCGGGTTCGGGCATCATCGACACCAAAACCCAGCGCAAACCGTCATGGCTACGAGCACGCATGCCCGGTGGCGAGCGCTACGAAGCGGTTCGAAAGAACGTCAGTGAACACCGCCTGAGCACGGTCTGCCAGGAGTCCCATTGCCCGAATATCGGCGAATGCTGGGCCAATGGTACCGCGACCATCATGGTGATGGGCTCCGTGTGCACCCGCGCCTGCCGCTTCTGCGCCGTTGATACCGGCAACCCCAAAGGCTGGCTGGACCATGAGGAGCCGGAAAATACCGCGAAGTCCGTTGAACTCATGGGCCTGCGCTATATCGTACTGACCTCTGTGGATCGGGACGATCTGGACGACGGCGGCGCCGCCCACTATGCGGCCTGCGTATCGGCCATCAAGCAGCGCACCCCTCATGTCGCAGTGGAAGCCCTGACGCCAGACTTTGACGCCGTCATGGCGCACGTTGAGAAGGTCGTGGACTCCGGCCTGGACGTTTTCGCACAGAACGTGGAAACCGTGAAGCGCCTGACTACCCGTGTTCGGGACCCCCGCGCCGGCTACGAGAAAACCCTCAGCGTACTGGCGCACGCCAAACAGTACCGTCCGGACGTGCTCACCAAGACCAGCCTGATGCTGGGCCTCGGTGAAACGGAAGAGGAAATCCTGAAAACCATGGATGACCTGCGGGCTATCGGCGTCGACATTCTGACCCTGGGCCAGTATCTGCGCCCCACTCAGAACCACCTGCCGGTGGAACAGTACGTGACCCCGGAAGACTTTAACCGTTACCGTGAGATTGGCTTGGAGAAAGGCTTTATGGAAGTGCCGTCGGGCCCCATGGTGCGCTCCAGCTACCGTGCCGATCGTGTCTTCGAAAAGAATAACCTGGGCCTTGTGGTGCCAGAAGTGCCTGCTTCCTCCAACGCACAACAGATTCCGGTCAAAGCGGTAGACTGAACCACTGATCAATTCCCTGGAGTAGGCCTCAAACAGGGGCACCGTCGACTGACAGTTTGTGGCACACTCTGCACTCGCTTTCACTGTGTAGGGTAATTCTTACGATGTCCTGGCTTCGATCGTTCTATGACCGGCTGATTTTCCCCCGTCCTGTTCTGGTACTTCTGCTGTTTGGTGCCCTGCTGTTGATAGCCAGCCTGCGGCTGGACCAGTTCCGCCTGGATGCCTCGGCCGAGTCGCTGGTTCTTGAAGATGATCGCTCCCTGGAGCAGTACCGGGAAGTGAACCGCCGCTTCACTACCTCCGACGATTTTCTCGTTGTTACCTATACGCCCGACCAGGAACTGTTCAGCAACGAGGGTCTGGCTTTACTGGCGTCATTGCGGGACGAACTGGCAGCCCTGGAAAATGTCAGCTCCACCAACAGCATCCTCAACGTCCCCCTGCTCCACAGCCCGGACCTGACCCTGGACACCGTTGACTCAGAGATCCAGACCATCGACGAGGATGACGTTGCTCCAGACACCGCCAGGAAAGCACTACTCAACAATCCGCTCTACCCGAACCTGCTGATCAGCGAAGACGCACGAACGACCGCGATACAGGTCAACCTGCCCACGCCGGAGCGCTATTTTGAACTGCTCCGCGAACGCAACTCGCTCCGGGACGCGGTAGACAGTGGCGAAGCCTCCTCAGAGGAACAGCAACGACTGGAAACCGTCAGCCAGGCATTCATCGAGTTTACCGAAGCCCAGGGCGAAGAGCGGGACCGCACCATCAAACGGGTCAGGGGCATCCTCGACAGCTACCGTGACCGCGCCGAGATCTACCTGGGCGGCGTTCCCATGATCGTTGCCGACATGATCCGTTTCATCCAGAATGACCTGTCCACCTTCGGTGTTGGTGTGCTGATCTTCTTGCTGTTGACCCTGGCAATCATTTTCCGCCAGTGGCGCTGGGTGCTGGTGCCACTGTTGTGCTGCAGCTTTACGGTGTGGCTGGTGATTGGTTACCTGAGCTGGGCGCAATGGCCAGTCACGGTGATCTCATCCAATTTCGTGTCGTTGCTGCTGATCATGACCCTGTCGCTGACCATCCACCTGATCGTTCGCTATCGGGAGTTCCAGCACGACGACCCTGAAGCCGAATCACGGGATACGCTACGGCGCACCCTGCTGGCCATGATCAAACCCTGCTTCTACATGGCCATCACCACCATTGTTGCTTTCGGCTCGCTTACCTTCAGCGGTATCCGCCCGGTGATCGATTTTGGCTGGATGATGACCATCGGCCTGACCGTGGCCTTCCTTATCACGTTTATCATCTTCCCGGCCCTGCTGGCGCTGCTGCCACCGCCGGTGGACGACCGGGTGCGTTCCAACCGGATTCCCTTTACCGATTGGTTTGCGCGGTTTACCGAGCACTACGGCAAAACCGTACTAGTCGGTTCCGCCATCCTCGCGGTGCTCTGCGTCATCGGCCTGAACCGCCTGACGGTGGAAAACAGCTTCATCGACTACTTCAAGTCCAGCACCGAAATCCACCAGGGCATGATCACCATTGATGACCGTCTGGGAGGCACGACCCCACTGGATGTGGTAATCACGGACGAGAAGCCACCCGAAAGCGAAGCCGGCGGCGACCCCTTTGCCAGTGATTGCGATCCGTTTGTGGAGGACTGTGAGGGTGCCGAGGAATACCGCGACACCTGGTTCACCTATCAGAAGATGGATCGACTGGGTAAGGTTCATGATTATCTGGACAGCCTGCCAGAGACCGGCAAGGTCATGTCCATCGATACCACCCTGGACATCCTTGCCCAGGTTAACGGTGGCGAGCCCCTGAATGCCCTGGAACTGGCGTTCGTACCCTCGGCGGTGCCGGACGATCTGAAGGACATTCTTCTGACCCCCTACATCAGCGAAGAACACGACCAGGCCCGCTTCAGCATCCGCATCCTGGAGACCTCCCCGGACCTGCGCCGGCAGGCATTGCTGGACCGCATACGCACTCACCTCACCGAAGAAATGGGCTTTGAGGACGATCAGGTGAAGCTCACGGGCATGACAGTGATGTACAACAACATGCTGCAAAGCCTGTTCGATTCCCAGATCAAGACCATCGGCATTGTGTTCCTGGCCATCATGGTGATGTTCCTGATCCTGTTCCGGTCGATAAAGCTGGCGCTGATCGGTATGGCCCCGAACCTGATCGCGGCGGGTTCGGTGCTGGGCCTGATGGGCTGGCTGGGCATTCCGCTGGATATGATGACGATCACGGTGGCGGCCATCACGGTGGGGATCGCAGTGGACGATACCATTCACTACATCCACCGTTTCAAGACGGAATTTGAGAAAGACGGCGACTACCTCGCCACCATGCACCGCTGCCACCGCAGCATCGGGCAGGCGATGTTCTTTACCTCGCTGACGATTATTACCGGGTTTTCGATCCTGGTGCTGTCGAATTTCATCCCGACCATCTACTTCGGGTTGTTCACCGGCTTTGCCATGTTCATGGCTCTGGTTGGGGCGCTTACGTTGTTGCCTCGGCTCATCTTGCTGGTTAAGCCGTTTGGTGCACGGGCGAGTTTCTGAAAGCCCCCTCCGCGCAATGCTTAAACGCGAAATCGCAGGCTATAAATGAGAAAACCGCCAAGGCCATAAGCCAAGGCGGTTTTTCAAGCTCCAGGCACTAACCCAGAAGGCAGCAGTCAGAGCTACCGGCGCTTACTGCATACCTTTCTGCTGCTGCCGCTGCATCTGACGCTGCTGTTGCATCTGCTGCTGCATTTGCTGCATACGTTTGTTCAGCTCTTCGCGCTGCTCTTCAGTGAATACTGCATCAACCTTCGCCTGCATCAGGGTGGACATGGCTGTCATCTCGCCAGTGACGTCACCAAGCTCTTCCGCTTTTTCACGAATCGCGTCTTCGTCGTAATCCGGCTTGATCTGAGCCTGGATCTGCTGCTGCAGTTGCTGGGCTTCGCCCTGAAGCTCCTGAATCTCAGCCTGCATCTCTTCAATGATGCCGCGAATTTCTTTCTGCTGGTCTTCACTCAGGCCAACCATCTGAGCCAGCTGATCAACCTGGTCCGGCTGCCCGCCAGATTGCTGCGCCATCGCCGGAGAAGACAACCCGATAGCAATCAGGGCAATTCCGAACAGTTTCACGAGCTTCATAGAAATCTCCACTAATCGATTAGTTAAGTCGCTTTCGGTTTTCGAGCCCTACACCCTAAATCAAAACAACCGGGCATTTCACCCCGAACCCCCTTCTTTTTGTACATACTTCACACCCTCACATGCCTCAGCTCCCATCATGGGCGGGTTGAGAGAAATGTGAAAATTTAGTCATTCCCGTCCATAATGGCGCCGTTCAGCCATTTCAGGAGTATCAACCATGGCCATTAACTGGTTTCCAGGGCACATGCACAAGGCCCGCAAGGAAATCAAAAAGGTAATGCCGCAGATGGATCTCATTATTGAGGTCGTGGATGCGCGCCTGCCGTTCAGCAGCGAAAACCCGCTGGTCCCTGCCCTGCGCGGCGATACGCCCGTCATCAAAGTGCTTAACAAGCGGGATCTGGCTGATCCGGCCATTACCGAGCAATGGCTCGGCTGGCTGGAAAAGGAGCGCGGTGTGCGGGCCATCACTATGACCCACAACCAGCGAGCGGAAGCGCTCGACATCTTGCGGTTGGCCGGTGAAATGACGCCGGATCATGATCGCCAGAAGCGGGCGTTGCGGGTGATGATTCTGGGTATCCCCAATGTCGGCAAGTCCACATTGATCAACACCATGGCGGGCCGGCCGGCAGCCAAGACCGGGAATGAGCCCGCAGTAACCCGGGCGCAGCAGGCCATCAAGCTGCCAGACAACGTCCTGCTCTATGACACACCGGGGTTTCTCTGGCCCAAGCTTTCTCCGGAGGCCTGCGGATACCGTCTGGCCATTAGTGGCGCCATTCGCAGTGCGGTGATTGAGTTTGAGGACGTGGCGTTATTCGAGGCGGATTATCTGCTGGACGCGTATCCCGAACTGGCAATGGCACGCTACGGCTTCGAAGAAAGACCTCGGGACGGCCTGGCACTGATGGACGGCATCGCGGAAAAACGTCGATTCCTGGGGAGAGGCGGGGTTCCGGACCTGCACAAGGTGTCGGAAATACTGCTCAACGAATTCCGCTCCGGGAAGCTCGGGCGAATTTCGCTGGAGACGCCCGCCATGGTCGAGCAGGAAGCCCGGGAAGAAGCTGAACGTCAACGCGAGAAGTCAGACAAAGCCTGATCATCGAGACCACAACGGCATACGTTGAACCATCCCGCCGCCACATAGGCGGACGGCAACGCGTCGAACATATCACGTGCCGTGCGAACCAGATGGGGCTGATCGTAGAATCCGGCCTCCGTCGCCAACCGGGAGACGGATATACCCGGCTCCCAGAACGCCAATGCCCGGTTGATCTTCAGGTGCAGGAGAAAACGTCGCAGCGGCACGCCCGTTTCCTGGCGAAACAGATGCGTCAGCCGTGACGAAGACAGCCCGACACTTTGAGCCAGAGAGTTCAGTTCCAGGCGTTCCGGCAGTTCTGCCCTCAGCTTCCTGCAAATGCCCGCTATACGGTCGTCCAGCGCAACGGGCGCGTGCCCGCTCTGAGAGATCACTCTTGCCAGCGCGCAGGCCATGGCCTCGCAGTCTGTCTCCCCGGGATCAGGCAGACCCACACCGGTCAACGAAAGATCCGTGGAGGCCATGCCTGCCGTAACGGATTTCAGGGACCGCCAGCAAACGCTGTCGGGGTCGAGCTGGACGCTCCAGATTCTGGCCTCCCCAGGCTCCAGTGCCTGGGGAACGTCAGGGGCTACGATGGCGGCGCGGGTTTCCCGCCATTCACCGTCCACAGCCAGCCGAAAGGGACGGTCGAGCCCGACCAGCAAGGAAGCGCTTATGTGGCGGTGGGAGCGGTTGGGCATCAACTGTCCGAGTACCTGCCAGTGATCCTGCCACAAGAACAAGGTGCCCTTGTGGCCCTGACCGCTGGTTGGCGTTTTGAAGGGCGGTGCCTGCATGGTGTCACTCAACTCTGCATTTCCCTGCAAGCATACCTCAAGCAGCCTTGGTTCAGTGACTCTGAGGCTGGCGCCCACCGTCATGGCCACCCTGGGCATGAGGTACCGGTATGCCCAGCTTCGCCGCAAACTCAATGCTAACGAAGATCGGCCCGATCAGCAGGAACACCAGGTCTTCCACGAACGACGGCTTCTTGCCTTCAATTTTATGGCCGACCACCTGGACCGCCCAGGCAACGATCCAGACCACAAGACTGGTCCAGAACAGGGACAGACCACTGGCCAGCACACTCTGTATGGCCCACAAAGACAGTACAAACCAGCCCGCCATCAATACGAACACCCAAAGCGACAAGCGCAGATAGACGATACCCGACAAGCCCGCGAGAATCGTGGCGCCGTTGACCCAATAGGCCCCAGAGCCAGAAAGGCCAAGCCAACTGCCTACCGGTATCAGCCAGAACAATCCCAGTGTTGATATCAGGATTGCCGGAACGCAGGCAATATGGACCCACTGGTTGACGGTGTTCTGATGGCTGTCGCCGTAGTCATGCAGAAATTGAGACAGTGAACGCACGGTGAATCTCCCTCGGGTTATTGTTGATAAGCGCCATCTTACCAACGTCCATGTTCGCCGCCTTGTACGTAACGGCTATGCCGGCTCGCCTGGCCTCTTCTGGCACCTTACCAAGGTCAAATATCGCCGCAGCACCAAAGCGCCTAGACTGATGGTTATAGTCAGAGACAGAGGGGACCGGCCCGGTTCGCGGTGCAGGCCCTGCTAAGGAGGAAAGTATGAGACGGGTTGTAGTTACCGGAATGGGCATTGTTTCCTGCCTCGGCAACTCCACGGATGCGGTGCTGGAAAGCCTCAAGGCCGGCAAATCGGGCATCCGGTTCAATGAAACCTATCGTGACATGGGCTTCCGCAGCCAGGTGGCAGGTTCCGTTGATGTGGACACGTCGGTCATCGACCGTAAAACCCGACGCTTCATGGGCCAGTCGGCGATGTACAGCTACCTCGCCATGGAGCAGGCCATTGCGTCCTCACGATTGACAGACGATCTGGTCTCCAATGACCGTACCGGCCTGATTGCCGGCTCCGGCGGCGCGTCCAGCGCCAGCCAGGTGGAGGCCGTCGACATCATGCGTGAAAAAGGTGTCAAACGCATCGGGCCCTACATGGTGCCACGGATCATGACCAGTACCGTCTCGGCCTGCCTGGCCACTGCCTTCAAAATTCGCGGTGTGAATTACTCCATGTCGTCCGCCTGCGCCACCAGCGCCCACTGTATTGGCCACGCTGCGGAGCAGATCCAGTCTGGCAAGCAGGACATTGTATTCGCTGGCGGTGGCGAGGAAGAGGACTGGAGCCTGACCATGCTGTTCGACGCCATGGGCGCCTTGTCCACCAAGTATAACGATGCCCCGGAAACCGCATCCAGGCCCTTCGACGCCGGCCGTGATGGATTCGTTATCGCAGGGGGTGGCGGCATGGTGGTAATGGAAGAGCTTGAGCATGCCCTCAAGCGCGGTGCCCCCATTATTGCCGAGCTGACCGGTTATGGCGCCACGTCCGACGGACACGACATGGTCGCCCCCTCTGGCGAAGGCGCCATGCGTTGCATGCAACAGGCGCTGTCCACGGTTGAGACACCGGTGGATTACATCAATGCACACGGCACCAGCACGCCGGTGGGCGATGTGGCGGAGATGAAGGCGGTACGGAACGTCTTCGGTGATAAAGTGCCGCAGATTTCATCCACAAAGTCGCTATCCGGCCACTCTTTGGGTGCATCGGGTGTTCATGAAGCGATCTATTCCCTGATCATGCTGCAGAACGGATTTATTGCGGGCACTAAAAACCTGACAAACCTGGATGACACCATTGCCGGAATGCCGGTCGTGGGGCCTGATTCCAAAGCGGCGCCACTGAATACAGTGATGTCCAACAGCTTCGGGTTCGGCGGCACCAATGCATCGCTGATATTCGGAAAAGTCTGATTCCCTGACGACCCTAGCTTATGGGTTCGTCAGTGAGTTCCTTGCCGCCGTTCAGCGACAGCAGTTCCAGCTCCTCGGCCAACCCCGAACGCCAGGGGAGCTGTTTGACGCCAAAGGTGTTACGGATCTTGGTGCAGATCATGGTGGCGTTCGCGGGCTCAAGGGTTGCCCATGCGGGCGTTTCATCCACCACCCGGATCCCGTCCGGAATGCCGCTCAAACCGGTGATTGCAAGCCCCAACTCGTAGAGTGTGATGTCTTCCGCGCCGGCGTACTGATAGGTGCCCCACACCTCCGCGCCACAGTCTATCTGCTGGACAATCGCGGTAATCACCCGGGCAAGATCACTGACGGTCACGGGTTGCCCACGGCATTTGCCGGGTAACTTGATGGTGTCGGACCCTGCGGCAACGGACTGCACCTTGCGAATAAAGCGACCCAGGCTCCAGCCCGTCCTCAGCAGGATATGCCGCGGCAACAACGTTCTCAGCGCCTGCTCGCATTCCCATTGCCAGTTACCCAGCTCGTTACAGGGCTGACCGGGATTGGAGGCAATGTAGGCACTCTGCTTTCGGCCGTCGAACACATAGGAAGACGACAACTGCAGCAACGCGATATTGCGCTCACAGGCGTGCTCGGCCAGCGCCACGGGCAACGAAAACGACGCCTTGTGGGCCAATTCGGGGTTCCTCTCCGCACTTTCAGGGTCCGCCAGCCAAAGCGCATTCACGATCAAGTCGGTGTCGTCGGGAATCCAGCCTTCCAGCGCCGAAAGGTCCGCGGTTTCAAGCTCGCTGATCAGCAGCGGGCTGACGTGGAGCGAGGTGTCCCTCAGACGCTCCAGCAATACCCGCCCTAATGGGCCATAATCATGAACAACAAGAACGTGCACGAGCGCTCACCGCCTCCAATGTCTTTCTTCGCAACGGGTGACAGTACCGTTGCCGCTTAATCTGTATGCAGTTGTTTGTACACCTTAAACACACTGTAATCGTTCCCACAGTCTGTTGGAACGTATACACGGGATATCACTGATATGACGGACACCCGATAACGTTCGAGCCAATGGCACGCGAAGCACACCCCATAGAATACGTGTCGAAATACTGAGCAGACCTGACGAGCATACAACAACAGGATCACACATGCTGAAACAACAAAGCCATATCGTTGCACCCATACCGGATGAGCTCCGGACCCGCGCACTTTACACCGTCAATGAGCTGCGGGAGCGGGGAAAGGCGGATAAGGAAGCCATCGACAAACTGTTCGAACTGATTGCCGAGATGACCGACAACGGTCTGGATTTCTTTTTCCTGGAACCCCTGCGCCGACTCAACGCCAGCAGCATGCTGATGGGTATGGCCAGAATGGGCATCAGCAGCATGCTCAAAGGCAGCAAGATGGTCGTCCACAAAGTCCTGAAGAAACTGGACGACCGCAGCCTGGCCGCGATTCTCGACTTCATCGAGGAAATCATCCACGAGCCGGAACCCGCTTCCTGATCACCTACCCTGCTGCAGCGTTTCCCGAATTCTCGTACAGCCTGGGCACCCGGGCTGTAATACCCGTTAGCAGTTCGTAGCCAATGGTACCGGCGTGTTGCGCCACTTCATCCACACTGACATGCCGCCCCCAGAGCTCCACAGGGTCGCCAGGACAGGCGTCAGGGGCGCCCGTCAGGTCCACGGCCAGCATGTCCATGGACACCCTGCCAATCAGGCGTATGCGGTTACCGCCGACCCACGCCGGAGTGCCCGTACCGGCATGGCGAGGATAGCCATCACCATAGCCAATGGCCACAATCCCCATTCGTGTTTCCTGAGTCGTGGTCCAGTTGTAGCCATAGCCCACGGACTCTCCCGGCTTTAGCGTTCGCACTGCGGTCAAAGGGGCTTCCAGTGTCATCACCGCTTCCAGACCCAGTTCTGGACCGGTCTTGCCCAAGGTCGGGGAGGCGCCATAAAGCATGATGCCGGGGCGGGTCCAGTCAAACGACGGCTGGGCGGGGAGAAAGTGGGCGGCAGAATTTGACGCGCTTTTCTCAAGTTTTGGCCAGTCCACCACTGCTTCACTGAATATCCGCGTCTGCTGGTCAGTGTCATCGCTGGAGATATCGTCCGCACAGGCAAAGTGCGTTACGAAACCCGCCACCTTCTCCGCCGCAGCAATGGTACCCAGTCGTGCCATAACATCGGCCAACACGCCCGGCGCGAAACCAAGCCGATTCATGCCGGTATTCACTTTCACCCAGACCGTTGGCGTCTCACCAGCCTGCGCCAACCAGTCCAACTGATAACGACTGTGGACCACCACTTCAAAACCTTCGCGAACACACGTCGCGACATCCTCGGCACTGTGCATGCCCTGCAACAACACCACAGGATGGTCAACACCGGCCTCCCGGATCGCCAGGGCCTCTTCCAGACAGGCAACAGCAAACTTGGGTGCGTCGCTCGCCAGGGCCCGTGCGACTTCACGGATACCATGGCCATAGCCATCGGCCTTGATAACAGCCATTGCGCGGGCCGGGCTGGCCAGCCGGCAGGCGAGGCGATAGTTGTGGCGGAGGGCACGGGTATCAATACGGGCAACGGTCTTCCGTGGCATTAATAATCCCCTCCGTAATCGCCGTGGGCCAGATCCTCGAACTTGGTGTACTTGCCGATGAAGGCCAGTCGCACGGTGCCAATGGGGCCGTTACGTTGCTTACCGATGATGATTTCGGCAATGCCCTTGTCGGAGGTGTCTTCGTTGTAGACCTCATCCCGATAGACAAACATGATCACGTCCGCGTCCTGCTCGATGGCGCCGGATTCCCGCAAGTCAGAGTTTACCGGGCGCTTGTTCGGCCGCTGCTCCAGGCTCCGGTTCAGCTGCGAAAGCGCCACGACCGGGCAACTGAGCTCCTTGGCGATCCCTTTCAGGGAACGGGAGATCTCGGAAATCTCAGCGGTCCGGCCCTCGGTGTTACCGGGCACCCGCATCAACTGGAGGTAATCCACCATGATCAGACCAAGCTTGCCTTCGTTCTCCCGGGCAATACGGCGAGCCCGGGAACGCATTTCGGTTGGGCTCAGACCAGGCGTGTCGTCGATATAGAGCGGTTTGTCTTTCAGCAGACTCACCGCGGACGTCAGCCTGGGCCAATCGTCCTCTTCAAGCTTACCGCTACGAATCCGGCTCTGATCAATTCGCCCCAGGGACGACAGCATACGCATGACCAGCGCATCCGCCGGCATTTCCATGCTGAACACCAGAATCGGCGCGCCGGTGCTTATCAAGGCGTTCTCGACGATGTTCATGGCAAAGGTGGTCTTACCCATGGACGGTCGCCCCGCCACGATCAACAGATCCGAGGGCTGCATTCCCGACGTCCACTCATCCAGGTCCTTGAAGCCCGTTGTCAGACCCGTTGTAGTCTCGCCGGACTCGAACAGCTCCTCAATGCGACTGAGGGCCTTGGTGAGAATCGGGTTGATGGCCTGGGGACCGGAACCTTCCTTGACCCGCGATTCGGCGATCTGGAAGACGTTGCGCTCGGCTTCGTCCAGGATCTCGTTGCTGTTCCGGCCCTGGGGGTTAAACGCCGAATCGGATATCTGCCCGGACACCTGCACCAGTTGTCGCAGGATAGAGCGCTCCCGCACAATCTCGGCATAAGCGCGGATATTGGCGGCACCGGGGGTTTTCTCGGCCAGTTCTGCCAGATAGGAAAGCCCACCCGCGTCTTCGATATCACCGGCACGCTCCAGGAATTCAGTCAGTGTGACAACATCGAGCGGTTCGCTCTCGCCCGCCAGTCGCTCGGCAGCACCAAAAATGAGGCGGTGATCCTGACGGTAAAAGTCGCCAGCGGAAATGATCTCCGAGATCTCATCAAATCGGCGATTGTCCAGCATCAGGCCACCAAGCACCGCCTGTTCGGCCTCCACGGAATGAGGTGGAACCTTGATTCGGCTGGTCTCAGGGTCGCTGTTTACCGGTTTGAAATTCGGGTTGGCCATGGAAACGTCTTCGTCTGGGCATCACATCCGTGACAGTTTACGGAGATTGTCGATGCGATGGGAGAGCTACGGAAAACACAAATCATACACCAGAAAGCAACAGGCCCGGAATCCACCTGAATGGATTCCGGGCCTGTATGGCTGCCACCGGGTAGTAACCCGATGTTCAGACTAAACCGTCAATTTACTCGGCCACAACGGCCAGGTTAATGTGAACGGTTACGTCAGAGTGCAGCTGAAGCTCGATCTCGTACTCGCCAACCACACGCAGCGGGCCTTCGGGCAGACGAACTTCACTTTTCTCAACGTCGGTACCAGCGGCGGTAATCGCATCTGCGATGTCACGCACACCGATGGAGCCGAACAGCTTGCCTTCTTCACCAGCCTTGGAGGTAATGGTGACTGAGGCGCCTTCCAGAGCTTCGCCACGAGCCTGAGCTGCAGACAGCTTCTCAGCTGCCGCTTTTTCCAGCTCTGCACGGCGCTCTTCGAACGCTTTCAGGTTGTCAGCGGTTGCCGCAACAGCCTTGCCATAAGGCAGCAGAAAATTACGACCGTAACCGGCCTTTACCTTGACCTTGTCACCCAGTGAACCAAGGTTTGCTACTTTTTCGAGCAGAATAACATCCATCTCGTTAACCTCTTCGTGCTTTATTCAGCCGGGCCGGAGGGCTTCATTCGCCTCCGGATATCCAGCCAGCTATCCACAAAAGCCAGAACTACCAACAGAATCATCAGGCTTGGACCAAGCAGTACCAGCGCCAGGTAGAACAGCACCAACCACTGACCACTCAGATTCTTACGACCGACAACGCCATGAACCAGGGCCAGGCCCGCCACAAACAGCGGCAAACCTCCAACCCAGCCCAGCAACATGGAATTCAACCCGAGAACGGGCCCTGCCACCATGGTAATCACACAAATAACCGCGATTGCCGGTGACAGCCGGAGCGAGTGAAACTCGGTCCGGAATCCGCCGGGGTTGTACAACCCGGCCTGCCAGGATCTTGCCAGCATGGTCATGCACACCCCGATTACCAGGTAGGTGCCCGCCATGCTCGCATTCATGGTTTGCCGAATGACTGTTTCCAGCTCACTGCCAAGACTACTGGCGATTTCGGCGTTGTACTCTTCGTAAAATCTCACCCCGGCCTGCACCAGATCGTTCAATAGATCCGGGTACACCAAGGGCAACATCAAGCCTGTCACAATCCCCAGGAAACTGCCTGCGAGCAGCGCTTTCTCCCAGGACAGGGTTATTCTCAGGATGGACGCCATTAACATTGCCTGAAGCAACACCACCAGTGCCGTCGGGTCCTGCCCGAACCAGCTCCAGCCGAGTGCCGGAAGCAATGCCCAGAGGCCGATACTAAGCCCCTGGCTGATACCCAGTCTGAGAATGACCAGGCCAATAACCGCCGCACCTATCCAGAACAACAAGGGTATTGCAGTCGTAACTGCTGCCACCCCGCCTGCCTGCAGAGGACCGCGCATTACAAACTGTGCCAGTGCACGCATGGTCCCGGGTCCTGTTTATTCTGTTACTTAGTTATCGTGGCTGTCCGAATACGGCAGCAGTGCCAGGTAGCGGGCACGCTTGATAGCGGTAGCCAGCTGACGCTGATAGCGTGCCTTGGTGCCGGTAATACGGCTGGGCACGATTTTGCCGGTTTCAGTGATGTAACCTTTCAGGGTGTCCAGATCCTTGTAATCGATCTCTTTAACACCTTCTGCCGTGAAGCGGCAGAACTTACGACGTCTGAAAAAACGAGCCATAACTTAACTCCTCAACTCCGGTGATGGTTTTACTCTTCTTCGTCCTGGGTTTCAGCCTGCTGACGTGGCTCGTCAGATTCGGCTGAACGACGCGGACGATCATCGCCGCCACGACGGTCTTCACGGGACTCGGAAGCTTTCATCGGGGACAGTTCGATGTCGGCACCATCGCGGCGCAGGATCATGTCGCGGATGATGGCATCGTTGAAACGGAAGTTGTGAGTCAGCTCGTCCATCGCTGCCTGTGAACATTCAATGTTCATCAGAACGTAGTGAGCCTTGTGGATCTTGTTGATCGGATAAGCCAGGTGACGACGGCCCCAATCTTCCAGGCGATGTACCTTGCCGCCATCTTCATTGATGACGCCGGTATAGCGCTCGATCATCGCGGGCACCTGCTCGCTCTGATCCGGGTGTACCATAAATACGATTTCGTAGTGACGCATGAGTTCTCCCTACGGTTTGAACAGCCTCCAGCACAGGCACCGGTTTCAACAAACAGGGCAAATGCAGGAAGCAAGGAGGTGGCAGGCAAAGCTGCCGGCTTCTTTTTGCTTTTATCAACAAGACATTACGTATAAAGCCTGTTCAAAAAGCCGATACTGATCACCAGGATTTCAGGCAATACAACACCGCCCCCTGAAAAGGGGGTCACGTATTCTAGGCGCGTGGCTGATACTATGCAAGCCGTTGACGCAAGGCTTCGTAAAGGCAGGCGCCGGTAGCCACCGACACATTGAGACTGTCCACGTGGCCAAGCATGGGGATATTGATCAACAGATCACAGTGTTCCCGCGTCAGGCGACGCATACCTTTGCCCTCGGCACCCATTACCAGAGCGACCGGGCCGGTAAAGTCCGCCTGATACAGGGTACTGCTCGCTTCGCCGGCGGTGCCAATGAGCCAGACACCCTCATCCCTGATCGTGCGCATAAACCGCGCAAGATTGGTGACACGTACCAGAGGCACGGTTTCAGCCGCACCACAGGCCACCTTCCTGACGGTCGGCGACAACGATGCGGATTTATCCTTGGGCACCACCACAGCCTGGACACCCACGGCATCAGCGGTTCGCAGGCAGGCGCCCAGGTTGTGGGGATCGGTCACACCATCCAGGATCAACAGAAACGGCGGCTTGTCAGACCCTGACAACATGGCCAGGAGATCATCTTCACTCCATTCACGGCTTTCAGAAACCGCGGCCACAATGCCCTGATGCACGCCGGCTACGCGCTGATCCAGTTCTTTGCGATGCACAACCTTCCAGCGCACCCCAAGCTCATTGAAGGCATCGGTGACGGTTTTGACCCGGCGGTCCTCGCGCCCCGTCTGAATCCACACTTGCTGTATACGTTCTGGCTCGCGCTTGAGAACCGCTTCAACCGCATGCCAGCCAAAAATGTACTCTTCAGACACGGCCTATTTTCCTGACTTGCGGGGCTTTCGTTTCTTGTCAGCACCGGTGGTTTTAGCCGGCGCCTTCTTGCTCTTGCCCTTACCCAGTGCAAGCTTGGCCGCTTCCGCCACCAGCTTGTCACGGGCCGACATCTCGCCATCATCATCGAACGTTGGCGTGACCGCGTCGGGTGCCCCTGAT